>JAZULN010000037.1:0-3306 GCA_045603125.1 Clostridia bacterium
GCTAATTTTTCTTCTTTGCTATGACTAATATTTTTCCCGCCTTTAGGTCTTCCCATTATTAAATCCTCTCCTTTTCTTTATTATATCACAAAAAATGATGGTAGACACTTTTTTAGTGTCTACCATCATTATATCGCTTCACGAAGGCTCTGCTTTTTTGTTGGTGGATTTAATGGATAAAAATATTGATTTAAAAATTGAATGGTGATATAATGGAAATTAGGAAATTATGCAGAAAGGGAGTTTAAAAATGAAAAAAATAATCGGATTTATTTTAATGGTGGCAATAATGGCAAATATTGCACCTATAACAATATTTGCTACAGATGATGGCATCGATGACAATTTTACCAGTGTTTTAAGCGTTTCGGATAAGAAAATAACCGTAAATGTTATGGAAACCTCTGCCGCAGTATATGCAGTGGATTATGATGGGGATTCCTTGGCAAAGGTACAATCCTTCGCCGCCAAAACCGGCGAACAAACCTTCACAGCAGATTTTGTTCCTGATGCAGTTTATATTTGGGATAGTGATATGGAAGCATTATCTCTTCCTTGGAGGAATGAAGATAACACAACATTTGCTGTTTTAATGAAGCCGGTTAGTGCAACTTCTGACACAATAAAAGTTCTTTGTGACGGTGAAGAACAAGAATTGTTTATAGGCGAAGAAACTAAGCGAGATGCTGATTTAGTAGCAGGTGATGTAGTAGTTCTTAAGAAAAATTATGAAGGTATGGCTACACAAGTTTTAAGGGTATTCAAGGCTAAGGATGCCGGTTTCTCCGATTATAATAATCTTGTAACAAATGGTTTAAAGGATGACATTCTAAAGTACGTCGTTAACCCGATTCCGTCTCCAAGCCCATTTACAACGGTTTGGAACCCATCAGACAGGGGCCGTGTTAGACTTATTTATGCTACGATTATTACCTATAAAGGACGTAATTATCTGGCACAGGTTGATTCTTTAGGAAAAACATATATCGGTAAGGAGTCTACAAAGGATACAACAGTATTAGAAGGTGCTACATTAGACATTATAACAACAGATGCTACAAATGTATATGTTTATGATTACAATGGACCTAAGAGTGCTAAGTTCTATGTGGGTTCACAAGGTGATATCGTTGGTACACCGGTTGATTTTGCTACATTGGAAGGTGAATACTACACAATTGACTGGACTTCAGATGAAGCAAGAGCTACAACTGTAAACTTTGCAGTTGCCAAAATCGTTGATGATATCGTAACGGATATCTTCGTAATTATCGGCGAAGAGGAATAAGCCTAACAGACGAGAGGGCGAGAAAACCCTCCCTACAACAAAAAATCCAAAAGGAAATTACCCCAAATTGGAAAAATTGTAAAAAATAGTAGATTTTAAAGTTTTCCCCTTGCATATCGGGGTATTTAATGATATAATAATTCCAAGCGACTATGCTGAAATTATATGCAAATCTGAAAGGAGCAAAATGATGAAATATTCAAGCGAAGTAGAATCAATGTGTCCTCTTGCAAAAGGTGCTTATCATGGCCCAGCACCAATTCCGCAAGAAGGTAAATGGACACAGGTTAAAGAAATCAAAGACATCTCAGGTCTTACTCACGGTATCGGCTGGTGTGCACCTCAACAAGGTACATGTAAGCTAACCCTGAACGGTAAGGAAGGTATTATCCAGGAAGCACTTGTAGAAACTGTAGGTTGCTCAGGTATGACTCACTCAGCTGCTATGGCATCTGAAATCTTAGTTGGTAAGACAATCTTAGAAGCACTAAACACAGACCTTGTTTGTGATGCTATCAATACTGCTATGAGAGAATTATTCTTGCAAATCGTTTACGGCCGTTCACAAACTGCATTCTCAGAAGATGGTTTGCCAATCGGTGCAGGTCTTGAAGACTTGGGTAAGGGCTTGCGTTCACAAGTAGGTACAACTTATGCAACCTTGGATAAGGGCCCAAGATACTTGGAACTTGCTGAAGGCTACATAACAAAAATCGCAGTTGACGAAGATAACCAGATTATCGGTTATAAGTTCGTTCACCTTGGTAAGATGATGGAAATGATCGCTAAGGGAATGGACGCAAATGAAGCTTTGGAAAAGGCAAGCGGACAATACGGTAGAGTTGAAGATGCTGCAAAGCTTCTTGACCCAAGACACGAATAATCTTAACAGGAGGTAGAAAAAGATGGCTTTATTTGAAAGTTATGAAAGAAGAATTGACCAAATCAATGCTGAACTTAAAAAGCACGGAATCGAGTCAATCGAAGAAGCAAAAAAGATTTGCGATGATAAGGGTATCGATGTATATAACCTTGTTAAGAGCATTCAACCAATCTGCTTTGAAAACGCATGTTGGGCATATATTGTAGGTGCGGCTATCGCTATTAAAGACGGTTGTACAAAAGCAGCAGACGCTGCAGAAAAAATCGGTTTAGGTTTACAGTCTTTCTGTATCCCGGGTTCGGTTGCTGACGACAGAAAAGTTGGTATCGGCCACGGTAACTTAGGTGCAATGCTTCTTCGTGACGAAACCAAGTGTTTCGCATTCTTGGCAGGTCACGAATCATTTGCTGCAGCTGAAGGTGCTATCGGTCTTGCAAGAAGTGCCAACAAGGCAAGAAAAGAAGACTTAAAGGTTATCTTAAACGGTCTTGGTAAAGATGCTGCTCAAATTATCTCAAGAATTAACGGTTTTACATACGTTCAAACACAATTTGACTACTATACAGGCGAAGTTAAGGTTGTAAAGGAAACTGCATATTCTAAGGGCGAGAGAGCAAAGGTTCGTTGCTACGGCTCAGACGATGTTCGTGAAGGCGTTGCAATCATGCACTTAGAAGGTGTTGACGTATCTATCACAGGTAACTCAACTAACCCAACACGTTTCCAACACCCGGTTGCTGGTACATATAAGAAGGAATGTATCGAGCAAGGTAAGAAGTATTTCTCAGTTGCATCAGGCGGTGGTACAGGTCGTACACTTCACCCTGATAACATGGCTGCAGGCCCTGCTTCTTACGGTATGACAGATACTATGGGAAGAATGCATAGTGACGCTCAGTTTGCAGGTTCATCATCAGTTCCGGCTCACGTTGAAATGATGGGACTAATTGGTGCCGGTAACAACCCAATGGTTGGTATGACTGTTGCAGTTGCTGTTGCTATTGAAGAAGCAATGAATAAATAATTTTTAATATGAGTTTTTTCGTTGGACACATCATTTTGGGATTTTTACCCATGATGTGTCTAACTTTTTGGATGTAAGTTGTAGGGGAGGGTTTCCATGCTCTCCCGTTTT
>JAZULN010000038.1:0-2747 GCA_045603125.1 Clostridia bacterium
ATGACTTGCATCGGGAGGGATATTTGCTCTTTTTAGATTTTCCTTATCCTCAACCCACTTTCCGCCAATGATATTTTCAATTTTTCCGCTATATAAATACCACTCCCCCGACTTTGTAATTCCCAGAGGGTAGATGATATATTTATCCTTATTTAAATTGTTTATAATCGATGTAACAGACCTTTCCGAAATGTCGTGCTCGGGGGAAACTCCGCCAAATACTACACAAACCTTCTTTTTCAATTTAGTCATCTCCTTCAAATTTGTCTTTTGTCAAGTTTATTTAAAACATCCCTAAAATATGCCGGAATTTCAGATGAAAACTCCATATACTCGCCGGTTCTCGGGTGGTTAAAGCCAATGGTCTTTGCATGAAGAAGCTGACCGTCTAACTTAAACTCCTCCTTCTTGATTCCATAGGTTTTATCCCCGACAACGCTATGACCGATTGATGCCATATGCACCCTTATCTGATGAGTTCTGCCCGTTTCCAATATACATTCTGTTAAGGTATATTTCACGTAATTTTTTATAATATTATAGTGAGTTACAGCTTCTCTTCCACCCACAACAATCGCCATCTTTTTTCTGTCTTTAGGGTGCCTTGCAATGGGCTTATTTACCACTCCGTTTTCCTTAAGGTTTCCATTCAATAGTGCAAAATACTTTCTTACCGCCTTTTTATCCTTAATCTGCTCAGACAAGGATATATGTGCATTATTATTTTTCGCAACCACCAAAAGTCCTGATGTATCCTTATCAATTCTATGAACAATACCCGGCCTTATTGTGCCGTTTATAGCAGATAAATTCTCGCCACAGTGATACATCAGGGCATTTACCAAAGTTCCGCTATAGTTTCCCGGTGCCGGATGTACCACCATACCCTGCGCTTTATTTATAACCAATAAATCTTCGTCTTCATATATGATATCCAAGGGAATATTTTCTGGTTTAACATCTAAAATTTCAGGCTCGGGTAAATCAATTAAAATTATATCCCCAACCGAGGTCTTATAGTTTTTTCCCAAAACCTTACCATTATCCAGAGTGATTTTTCCGTCCTCGGCAAGCTTTGCAGCAAAGGATCGGGAAATATCTTCGGCATTTTCGCAAATGAACTTGTCAAGCCTTACCCCTGAAACATTTACTACTAATTCCATACTAGTTACTTCCTGTTTTCAAAAAACAACATATAGACTGAAAGCAATATTGCACCACAAACAATCGCAATATCGGCAATATTAAATACCGGAAAGTCAATAAATGTTGTTTTAATAAAATCTACCACAAAACCCCTGAAAATTCTATCGATTACATTCCCAACAGCTCCTGCAAAAAGAAGCATTAAAGATAATCTAAACATTTTATTTTGGGGTTTTTTATAAATAATATACCAAATAACTCCAACGGCAAAAACAACCGAAATCAAGCTTAACAGCTCAATTTTACCTGATAGAATATTAAACGCCGCACCGTTATTCTTAACATACACAAAATCGATAACCTTTGGTATGAAGGTTACCTCCAAACCCTCAAGTCGGGTCAAAGCAATATATTTTGTAACTTGATCTATTAAAATTATTAAAAATGAGCAAATCAACCAAAAAATCATCAAAAAAAATCCTCTCTTACCTCGTCGGTAATCCTCTGAATATGCCTCACAAAAACCAAATATTAATCCTAATTTAAATTATACCATAAATATATGAAAAAGAAAAGAGATTTATGGGAGAAATATTAAAATAGTTTTTTACTGTCTAAAAGTATAGTCACAGGCCCGTCATTTATAAGTTCCACCTGCATATCAGCACCAAATCTTCCACATTCTACCGGAAAATTTTTATCTTTTAGGTATTTTAAAAACTTTTCATACATTTCGTTTGCATAGTCGGGTTTTCCGGCGGCAGTGAAGCTCGGTCTTTTACCCTTTCTGCAGTCGCCAAAGAGGGTAAACTGCGACACAACCAAAATCTCACCACCGATATCCTCAAGGCTTAAATTCATCTTTTCATCCTCATCTTCAAATATACGAAGACCCGTTATTTTATCGGCTAGATATACCAAATCCTTGTCGGTATCATCATCGCAAACGCCAAGCAAAACCAATAGTCCTGTTCCGATTTTGCCCACAACTTCGCCATCAATCGTAACCGATGCACTCTTTACCCTTTGTAAAACACTTCTCATTCTATTCCTCGCTCATTTCCTGTAGTTCTTCCCATAGTTTATAGTCATCTTCCAGCTTTTTTGTTAAATCTGCAATTTTTTCGGTAATCTCAAAGGCTTTTTGATAATCGGAAGAAATTTCCGGGTCGGACAGCTTTTCGTTTTCTATGTCAATTTCCGCCTCAACCGATGCAATCTCCTCTTCAAGTCGTGAGATTTTCGTCTTTAACTTTCTTTTTTCCGACTCAATTTGCTTTTGCAGTTTATAGTCATTGACTGCGGATTTTGTCTTTTTTTCTAAAACCTCCACCGTTTTATGCTTTTCAAGGAAATAATCATAATTTCCTATATAGTTTTTAAGTCCCTCATCGTCAAGATAGAGAATTCTGTCCGCCATTTTATTGATAAAATATCTGTCGTGAGATACCATTAACATAGTGCCGTCATAGTCAGACAGGGCATCTTCCAAAGCCTCTTTTGACTGAATATCCAAGTGGTTTGTCGGCTCGTCCATCAAAAGGAAATTTACATCCTTTAATATTAGTTTTGCAAGCTCAACCCTTGCCCTCTCACCACCC
>JAZULN010000039.1:0-5879 GCA_045603125.1 Clostridia bacterium
GTGGTGCATATATCTCTTAGTATCATCTTCGTCGATACCGTCTAATTTTTGCATTTCTGCCAAAGGTGCTAAGGTTGCAACGGTCAACACTTGAGTTTGTCCACGTGTGAATAAACCTGAACCGTGAGTTCTTGGCAATAAATCAACTTCAGCAGCTAAAGGTCTTATTTCATCAAGGCCTCTGCCGTCAACACGTCTTCCGTTATAAAGCCAGAGTCTTACGATTTCCTTTTGCATCTTATATAGAATTTCGCCGATTTCTTCATTGATTGTTGGGAACTCTTCAGATAACTTTTCAATTAAATTGTCTGTGATAACGCCCATTCTTTCGTCACGAATATTTTTGTCGTCGGTATCAAGAGCGTGTTTGATATCTTCGTATGCGATTTCTTTAATTGCGTTCCAAAGTTCCATATTAACAGTGTGTGCCTCATACTGGAACTTTTCTTTACCGATTTCTTTTTTGATTCCTTCTATGAAATCGCAAATCTTTTTGATTTCTTCGTGTGCAAACTTGATGCCTTCCATCATAACTGATTCTTCAACTTCGTTTGCGCCTGCTTCAATCATAACAACCTTTTCCTTGGTTGCTGCAACTGTAACTTGCATTTGGGATTTTTCTCTTTCGGCAACTGTTGGATTTATAACATACTTACCGTCAACAAGACCAAGCCATACACCGCCGATAGGGCCGTTCCATGGGATATCCGAAATTGAAATTGCGATTGATGTACCAATCATAGCAGCAACTTCGGGTGGGTTGTCCTGTTCAACAGATAAAACTGTTGCAACAACAGAAACGTCATTTCTTAGGTCTGCCGGGAATAGTGGACGGATGGGTCTGTCAATAACACGGCTTGTCAGGATTGCCTTTTCAGAAGGCTTACCTTCACGCTTAATGTAACCGCCCGGAATCTTACCAACTGAGTATAATTTTTCTTCATAGTCAACACTAAGAGGGAAGAAATCGATGCCTTCTCTTGGGCTTCTTGATGCGGTTACGTTTACCATAACCACAGTGTCACCGTAGCGAACTACACAGTGACCGTTAGTTAGCATTGCCATCTTACCGGTTTCGATTATTAACGGTCTTCCGGCAAGAGTTGTTTCAAATGTTTTTAACATAATTACTCTCCTTTTCTTATTCGGGGGAATATTTACGTTAGCAGATAGACACAAAATCCGAAATTTTCGGACCTTCTGTTTATTTGCTTACATAAATATTTTACCCCCATAATTTTTTTGTTTATATACGAAATGCAAGTGAGTAACCTGATTGGTACCCACTTGCATAATGTACATATTATTTTCTTAATCCTAATTTTGCAACCAAAGCACGGTATCTTTCAAGGTCTTGCGACTTTAAATAGTTTAGCAAGTTACGTCTTTTACCAACCATGATTAAAAGACCTCTTCTTGAGTGGTGGTCCTTCTTATGGAAGTTAAGGTGCTCGTTGTTCAAGTGGTTGATTCTCTCTGTTAGAAGTGCAATTTGAACTTCAGGAGAACCTGTATCGCCTTCGTGAGTAGCAAAGGTTTCGATAATCTCTTGCTTGCGTTCCTTTGTCATTGGTTTTCACCTCCTATAAATAATGATCCCCGCACGCTGAGATGCCGTTGGTGATTCGCACATCTTAGGCATGGGTTAAAATGGTTTTTAAAAAAATTTTTAATAAGCAAAGACAACAAATATTACTTTCTGTTAAATCTCTTGTTGAACTTTTCAACACGACCGCCTGTATCAACAAGTTTTTGCTTACCAGTGTAGAATGGGTGGCACTTTGAACAGATTTCAACTTGGATATCTTCTTTTGTTGAACCGGTTTCGATTACTTCACCACAAGCACATCTGATAGTTGTCTGCTTATATTCGGGATGAATTCCTTCTTTCATTCCTTATCCCTCCTTATAAGTATTTGGTTTCATAATAAACCTTTAGTATTATACCACGAAAGTTTTTTAAAATCAAGGTTTTTTTAATAAAAACTTATATTTTTCTCATTTTAATTAAATTTGACATTAAATAGGAAAATAAGGCAGGAGTTTTTGGGTAAAAATGCAAAAAAGTGGGGAGATGGAGTAGACTGACAAAATAAAAAACGACAATCTCCCAAATAAGGAAACTGTCGATTTTTGGCGACCCGGATGGGGCTCGAACCCACGACCTCTAGCGTGACAGGCTAGCGTTCTAACCAACTGAACTACCGGGCCAATTAAATTACTTGATGATTATACAACGAAATTTTGGTTTTGTCAAGGATTTTTTTGGGAAAAATCTTAATAAAATTTTAAAATATCTATTGAATTAAATTAAATGTTGTGGTATAATCAATGTGAATATGGGAAAATAGGATTTTTAATATATTAGGAGGTAAAAATTATGGCAGAATTTACACCGGTTGATATCCCTGTTTCAAAGAGAATAGGAAAACTTATCGACCATCTATTTAAGAATTTGCCCGAGATCGAGGTAGAACGTGCAGTTTTGTTAACAGAGAGTTACAAAGCTACTGAAAACATGCCGATTGTAAGAAGAAGGGCATTAGCGTTTAAGCATATTGTTGAAAACATTCCGATTGTTATAAGACCTGATGAGTTAATTGTCGGCAGTACAACTGTGAACCCAAGAAGTGCTCAGCATTTCCCTGAATACTCTTATTCATGGATGGAATCAGAATTAGATACAATCGAAACAAGAAGTGCTGACCCATTCCATATTTCGGAAGAAAATAAGAATATCCTAAGAGGAATATATCCATATTGGAAAGGGAGAACAACAAGCGAACTTGCAACATCTTATATGTCACCCGAGGCATTAAAGGCAATCGAGCATAATATATTCACAGTTGGTAACTACTTCTATAATGGTATCGGTCACATTTCAGTTGACTACGGTAAGGTTTTAAAGGTAGGTTACCGCGGAATCATTGAAGAAGCAAAAGCGGCACTTTCAAAGGCAAATATTTATGATGCAGATTACGTAAAAAGACGTGATTTCTTAGAATCTGTTATCATTTGTGCTGAAGCTGCTATTTGCTATGCAAAGAGATATTCGGAATTAGCTAAGAAAGAAGCTGAAAAGTGCCAAGACCCGATGCGTCGTCAGGAACTTTTAACAATTGCTGAAAATTGTAAAAATGTTCCTGAAAAGCCGGCAGAAAACTTCATGGAAGCATGTCAGAGTTTCTGGTTTGTACAGGTATTATTGCAAATCGAATCAAACGGTCACTCAATTTCACCGGGTCGTTTTGACCAATATATGTACCCATTCTATAAGGCAGATTTGGATAAGGGTCTTATAACAAGAGAGTTTGCTCAGGAGCTTGTTGATTGTCTATGGGTAAAACTAAACGATATGAACAAGGTAAGAGATGCTTTGTCTGCAGAAGGTTTTGCAGGCTATAGTGCATTCCAGAACCTAATCGTTGGCGGACAGGACAAGTTTGGAATGGACGCAACAAACGATTTATCATATATCTGTATTCAGGCATCAATGCACACACAACTTCCAATGCCTTCGTTCTCTGTAAGAGTTTGGAACGGAAGCCCGACAGAACTTCTTGTTAAGTGTGCACAGTTAACAAGAACAGGTATCGGTTTACCTGCATACTATAACGATGAAGTTATCATTCCTGCAATGATGTCAAGAGGAGTAAAGCTAGAAGATGCAAGAAACTATAACATTATCGGTTGTGTTGAGCCTACAGTTCCGGGTAAGACTGACGGTTGGCACGATGCGGCATTCTTCAATATGTGCCGTCCGTTAGAGCTTGTGTTCTCAAACGGATATGATAACGGCGAGCTAATCAGTATCCAGACCGGTGACGTTGAGAAGATGAAGACCTTCGACGAATTCTTTGATGCTTATAAAAAGCAGATGGAATATAACATAATGCTTATGGTTAATGCCGATAACGCAGTAGACTATGCTCACAGAGAAAGATGTCCGCTTCCATATCAGTCATCAATGATTGCAGACTGTATCGGCAGAGGTAAGACAATTCAAGAAGGCGGTGCAGTTTATAACTTTACAGGTCCTCAAGGATTTGGTATTGCGAATATGACCGATGCACTTTGGGCTGTTAAAACTCTTGTCTTTGATGAAAAGAAGGTTTCAATGAAGGATTTGAAGGAAGCTTTGGCTAAGAACTACGGCAAGGGCTATACACCTGATATTGCGAAAAAATCTACAGAACATATAGTTTCTACCTTAGTTAAGGAAGGAAAGAATGTAACAGAAGCACAAATTGAAGAAATCTTTAAGATGTTCTTAGATGGTGTTGCGACACCTGAAGAAAAGCAGAAGTATCAGAAGATTTTAGATATGATTGCCGAAGTTCCGAAGTACGGTAATGACAACCCTGAAGTCGATATGTTTGCAAGAGAAGTTGCATATACATATACAAAAGAAGTTGAAAAATACAAAAACCCAAGAGGCGGCGTATATCAGGCAGGTCTATATCCTGTATCTGCAAACGTTCCGCTTGGACATCAAACAGGTGCAACACCTGACGGTCGTCTTGCTAATACTCCGGTTGCCGACGGTGTTGGCCCGGGTTCAGGCAGAGACGTTTTAGGACCTACTTCTGCTGCAAACTCTGTTGCAAAGCTAGACCACGGTATTGCATCAAACGGTACACTTTATAACCAGAAGTTCCACCCATCAGCACTAAAGGGCGAAGAAGGACTTCAGAAGTTTGTTGCGTATATCAGAGCATTCTTTGACCAGAAGGGTATGCATATGCAGTTTAACGTTGTTAACCGTGAGACCTTGCTTGATGCTCAAAAGCATCCTGAAAACTACAAAAATCTTGTTGTACGTGTTGCCGGTTACAGTGCGTTATTTACAACATTGTCAAAATCTCTTCAGGATGATATCATAAACAGAACTGAACAGGCGTTTAATAACTAAGAAAGGCTATAATTATGGATTATTTGAATGAAGTGGGTAGGATATTTGATATCCAGAAATACTCCATTCACGACGGACCGGGAATCCGCACCATCATCTTTTTAAAGGGCTGTGCCCTAAGATGCAGATGGTGTTGTAACCCCGAATCTCAGCGGTTTGATATAGAAACCATGAATTTCGGCGGAAAAGAGAAGATTATCGGTAGAGATGTAACAGTAGGAGAAATTCTTGATGAAATCAAAAAAGATATGCCATATTATGCACGCTCGGGCGGTGGGATAACCCTATCGGGGGGAGAATCCCTTTTGCAGCCGAGATTTGCTGTGTCATTACTTCGATCAGCTCGTGCGTGTGGCATAAATACAGCCATTGAAACCACAGGTTTTGCTGATTTTGAGATTATAAAGAAATACTTAAAACATCTTGACTATGTATTGATGGACATAAAACATATAAACGACGAAAAGCATAAGGAATTCACCGGCCAGTCCAATAAACTTATATTGGAGAATGCAAGAAAGATTGCAGAAAGCGGCGCAAACCTTACAATTCGTGTTCCGGTAATACCTACATTTAACAATACTCCTGAGGAAATCAGAGATATTGCAAAGTTCGTAAAGACTTTGCCGAATGTTAAAAATATGCATCTTCTTCCATATCACAGAATGGGAGAGGATAAATATGAAGGGCTCGGAAGACCTTATCTGTTAAAGGGAATAGAGCCAATGAGTGATGAATATATGAAGGAACTTTTAGAAGTTGCAAAGAAATATTCAGGAAAAATCTGTCAAATAGGCGGTTAAAAAAAGGAGCTGTAAAATTTACAGCTCCTTTTTTATATCATTTTTTTCGTCATAATAGTCTTTATATAGGTAAAGTGATCCGCAAATTACAACCATATCTGTTGTAATATCTGATAGTGCATCGGGTATGGATTTTGGTGGGGTTGCTTTAAATCCGTCATTTT
>JAZULN010000040.1:0-15737 GCA_045603125.1 Clostridia bacterium
ATTATTTTGATTGTTTTGTTGGTTGTTATTTTGTTGCTTATTCTTGTCCATCAATAACACTTCCTTTCTTACACCCCTATTTTGTACAAAATTTATAATTTATATACGCAAATATTGATTTTATTTTATTCTTGTGTTATCATATCTATCGAACATTTGAAGGTTAAGGAGATTATATATGTTTATAGATAAAGAATTAAAAAATGCTTTAATAAAGGTTGCGATTCCCGTCGCACTTCAGAATCTTATAACTTCACTATTAAATATGATAGATACCGTTATGATAGGTTCTCTTGGAGATCATGCCGTTGCCGCCGTCGGGCTTGCAAACCAATGGTTTTTCATCTTCACCCTTGTAACTTTCGGTATAACAAGCGGTTCTACCATATATATAGCACAGTTTTTTGGTAAGAAAGACTACGACAGCCTTCAGCGACCTGTGGCATATTCATTATTTTTATGCAGCGTAGTTGCAATAATCTTTGCATCCCTCGCCATATTTTTGCCGCAATTTGTAATGGGACTATTCACTAACGATGTCGAAACCATTATGTTAGGGGTAAAATATTTAAGAATTATCGGTATTACATACCTTTTAATGGCAATTAGTTTACCGCTTGCCACAGCTATGCGGTCAACCGAGGTAGCACTTCTACCTCTCATTATTACAGGGATTGCACTCCTTATAAATACCTTCCTTAATTTCTGTTTAATAAACGGAAACCTGGGATTCCCTGCTTTAGGCGTAGAAGGCGCAGCAATTGCTACCACAGTTGCAAGAATATTTGACGTCGGCATAGTTCTTTTTGTAGTATTTAAAGGCTACACAAAAATAAAGCCCCGTCTTCGTCACTTTATACCAAAAAAGGGCTTTATGGGACAATATTTTAAAACTATTCTCCCTGTAGTTGGTAACGAAACCATGTGGGGCTTAGGAATAAGTATGTATAATGCAATGTTTGGAAGAATGGACAATGCCATAGTTGCCGCAAATCAGATAGCCAGAAACCTTGAACAGATTACCACCGCCCTATGTATGGGTGTGGCAAGTGCCGGAGCAGTAATAATAGGAAAGAAAATTGGCGAAAGGCAAAAAGGCCTTGCCTTTAGCTACTCCAAAAAATTCGCACTGCTCTCATCATCAATGGGTTTAATTCTCGGCATAATAATGGTGGTTTTAACTCCGATTTATTTAAAACTTTACTCTCACGTTTCTCCTGAGGCACGTTCATACGCCACACAGTTAATAGCTGTATTCGGTATATTTATGGTTTTTAAAATGTTTAACTATGTGTGCATCGTGGGAATTTTAAGAAGCGGCGGAGATACCACCTTCTGCCTGATACTCGATACCTGCACAGTCTGGTTAATCGGTGTACTTTCGGTATTTTTATCAGCCTTTGTCTTTCACGCCCCCTTCTGGGTTGTAGCTCTCTGTTTAGTGTCGGAGGAACTTGTGAAATCGATAGGCGGACTTTGGCGGTTTTTGTCAAAGCGGTGGTTAAACGATTTAGTTAACTGACCTTCTTTTCTATAACACAGACCATAGGCGGATTTTTTGGGCGGTTCGGATAATCAAAAAGCAGCACGTTAAACTTTTTATAATCGATGCCCTTAATATAGGAAAGAACCGCTTCACTTTCAGAAAACCCCGTATCACCACCACGGTATATTACCAAAACTATTACACCCTTAGGCTTTAACTTTGACATCGCCTTTTCGATGGCGGGTATTGTGGTAATTTCGCTTGTTTGAATAGTGTGGTCGCCACCCGGAAGATAGCCGAGGTTAAAAATCACAAAGGATACTTCGTTTTTTACAAATAAATCCAGGTCCGAGTGGGACTCGTTTAGAAAAACTACATTATTATATATGTAGTTTTTTTCTTTTGCAGAAATTATTGCCTCAGCTTGAATATCAAAGCCATAGACTACGCCCTCATCCCCCACCGCATTTGAAAGTTTTAGGGTGTCATTGCCATTTCCGACTGTGGCGTCAACTACAGTATCCCCCTTTTTTATAGCTTTTTCTATATAAAAATCGCATATATCCGACGGATTATTAAAAATCATCTTAAATTCGCCCCTTTCCTTTTTAAAATAATAACACTCAGAATTTTTCTTGTCAATACTTGATTTTCCTCTGATATAAGACAAAAGTTTTGGCTAAAATCTTGACAAATCGGCTAAAATCTTATATACTTATTGCAGTATAATATAAAATGAGGTAGTAATATGTTTAAAGGTTACATTATAGAAAAAATTGCCGAGCTTACTCAGCTGGATAAAGAGCAGATTTCGGCTTTAATAGAAACACCACCCGAAAAGAAGATGGGCGACCTTGCTTTTCCATGCTTTATTTTAGCAAAGACTTTAAGAAAAGCCCCTCCAATAATTGCAAAGGATCTTGCAGAAAAGTTTTCAGGAGATGAGTATATCGAAAAAGCCGAGGCAGTTGGCGGATACCTGAATTTCTTTTACAACAGATACGCTTTCACTAAAAAGGTTATCAGCGAAGTTTTTGAAAAAAAAGAAGATTTTGGCAAACAGGATATAGGTAACGGTAAGACAGTTTTGGTTGAATTTTCTTCGCCAAATATTGCAAAACCTTTCCATATCGGGCATCTTTTCTCAACTGCGGTCGGTAACTCTATCGAAAGAATTTATAAGCACTTAGGATATAGCACCGTAAAAATCAACCATTTAGGTGATTGGGGCACTCAATTTGGCAAGCTTATCTCTGCCTACAAGCGTTGGGGTGTTAAAGAGGTTATTGAGAAAGACCCGATTAACGAGCTTTTAAAAATTTATGTAAAGTTCCACGAAGAGGCCGAGAAGAACCCTGCTCTCGAGGACGAGGCAAGAGATTACTTTAAGCTATTGGAAGAAAACGACCCTGAAACCACCGCATTATGGCAATATTTCAGAGATGTTAGTCTTTTGGAATTTAATCGTGTTTACGATAGGCTCGGCGTCAGCTTCGATTCATATGCAGGAGAAAGTTTTTACAGCGACAAGATGCAGGAAATCGTAGATATTCTTGACGAAAAAGGCTTATTAGTTGATAGCGAAGGTGCAAAGGTAGTGTCTTTAGAGGATAAAAATATGCCACCTTGCATTATCCTAAAGTCCAACGGCACAACAATCTATGCTACTCGTGATATTGCCGCAGCATTTTACAGAAAGCGTACCTATGATTTTTACAAAAACATCTATGTTGTGGGGACTCCTCAGGCCCTTCACTTTAACCAAATTTTCTCAGTCATCGAAAAGGCCGGCTATGAATGGGGTAGAGATTGCGTTCATGTGGGCTTCGGGCTTGTAAAATTCCCCGACAAAAAGCTTTCTACCCGCCACGGCGATGTAGTCTTCTTAGAAGATGTTTTAAATGAATCGGTAAATAAGACTCTTGAAATAATAACGGCTAACAGTCCCGAAATGGAAAATAAAGAAGCAGTTGCAGAAAAGATTGGTATCGGTGCAATACTTTATACCTTCTTAAAGAACAGCCGTGAAAAGGATATTGTATTTTCATGGGACAGCATGCTCGACTTTGAAGGCGAATCAGCACCATATGTTCAGTATAGCTATGCAAGAGCAAAAAGTATTTTAAGAAAAAATACACTTGACTACTCCAATAGAGATTACTCCTCTGTTTTATCGGATGACGAGTATGCCCTGGTTACTCAGCTAAATGCTTATGGTGAAGCAATCAGAGATGCAGCGGATAAAAACGAACCATTCTATATAAACAGATACGTTACAAATCTTGCAAGATGTTTTAATAAATTTTATAACAGCTGTCCGATTTTAAAAGACGATGTGCCGGAAGAAACTAAAAAAGCCCGACTTTCACTGGTTGAGGCAAGCTCATATGTTATAAAATCCGCCCTTTCCTTATTGGGTATCGACACCGTTGAAACAATGTAGAAAGGATGGTGGAAACTATGTATAATCTTCATAAAGATAAAATTATAATACTCATTTATTATGTTGCCACAATAATAGCTTTGATAACAGGTCTGTTCCACGTCAAGAACAACCTGTTCGACCTTACCCTGTCGCTAGTATTCTACGGTAAAATGTCAAGCCTTCCGGCATTAGCATACATTACGTGCAATTTATTAACAATTTTTATACCCCTTCTAATGCTAATACCAACAACCTATTTCCCAAGAGGTCCGATTTTAAGGAAGGTTTTATATGCAATCTCCTTTTGTTACCTTTTAGGGAACACTTGGTTAATATACGCACTAACCACCACTCCTGATGCACTTTTTTCAGGTGACATCACAAAGTATTATCAGATTCAATATGATAATGCGTGGATGTTTAACTATAGAACCTGGTTGGTGTTCTCGCCTTGGGCCGCAATTTTAAGTTTTATACAATCAGCATTATTTTATGCTATGGGAAAAACCGTATCTGATGGTAAAGACACATTTTCGATATGTATGTCAATATCGACTTTCTTATCGATTCTAGTGCCATTTTTATTCTCCTATCTTTTTACAGAAAGAATAATTGATATAAGGTATTATCAACATCAGAACGGATATTTCACAAGCAACCTGTTTTTGATGCTTTCGCAAATTTCTATCTGGGCAACGTTCTTTTCCCTAGCTAAATCGCGCCAGCTATGGACGAAATATTTATGGATTGCTTAAAAAAAGTTCATTCGGGGAAATTCCGAATGAACTTTTTTTATTTAACTTTATTATATTCTTCCTCAACCTTTTCAGCCTTTATGTCATATAAAGATCTTAACTCTTCCATATACTTCGAAAATTCTTCCTTATGGATGTAGCCTTCTATCACACTCTTTGCAGATACAGGATCAAGCTCTAATCTCTTAATGATATGGTAACCGTAAGAAGTTTCGGCAAATCCGATTTCCCCATAGCCAAGATTTCTTACGCAATCTTCAAATTCCTGAACCATCTCTCCACCGGTAAATACATATCCGTCAGGATTTGCCTGTGAACCCGGGTCTTCTGAATATTCCTTAACTAAAGCATCAAAATCCTCACCGGCTTTTGCCCTTGCTAAAATCCCATCCGCCTTAACCTTTCTCTCAGCAATTTCCGTTTCAGGTAATGGCTCTCTTGTCGCCTCATCCTGAGTAAGAATTAAGACATGCTTTGCACGAAGGTAAGTGCTATCAAACATTTCCCTGTTGTCATTAAAGTAGGCTTCTACCATACCATCAGCAAGTGGCTTCTCTTCAAGATACTTTTGCTGCATCTTATATAGATACTGCTCAGCCCTACACATAAAATCGATAATTGCATCTTTTTCAGCATACTTTTCAAAGTAAGAAGTATTTATCTGTGCCTTCATAGAAGTAATTTCTTCATCTGTTACAGTTACGCCCTTCTTTTTGGCAACCTCTATACATGATAGATATTCAACGGCAACCTCATACGCTCTTTCTTTGGCAACCTCAATGGCCTTTTTGCCTTCGATTTCGGCAGTTTCCCAGTCCCCGTCAAGGGAAAGCTCCTGCTCCATCTGGGTCTTAATTTCATCTAAGAAAAACTGGAACTGTCCGATTGTTAAAGTGCTCTCTCCAACCTTTACTAAAACATTTGATGTAGGTGCTTCTTTTTTACCGCATCCTGCAAAAAGCATAATGCAGGCAAGCCCTAATGAAATAATCGTTTTTTTCATAGCTTTTTCTCCTTATACATATCAATTTCTTTCATTATACATCATTTTTAATCATTCTTCAATGCCAAAAGCTCATGTAATATAAATTTAATATTGCCAAGAACCTTTTTCTTTTCCTTCGGCTTATAGATTATAAGCGGAACATCGGAGGTTGACCTTGTAGAAATCTCCTTCGGATAGCTTTTAATCATTTCCATTATAACCCGCGGCTCAAAGCAAGCTTTATCAAACTTAAATATGATATGATTTTCCTTTGCCGTGATTTCTGAAATCCCAAGCTCTGTCGCCTCCGATTTTAAGAGTGCAATCTCCAGAAGATTCATAACGCTCTTCGGCACATTTCCAAACCTGTCGATTAGCTCATCTATCAGCTCTTCCTTTTCTGCCTGATTTTCTATAACCGAAATCTTTTTATACATATCAACCCTGTGGTTAATGTTTCCTATATACCTCTCAGGGATATACGCATCAACCTGAATATCCAAGGTTGCCGGCTCACGTGCGTTATCGGTGTCACCTTTAATATCCAAAACACTTTCCTTTAGGATTTTACAGTACATATCATACCCAACCGAATCCATATGACCGTGCTGTTGGCTACCTAAAAGATTTCCGGCGCCCCTTATTTCCAGGTCACGCATGGCAATCTTAAAACCTGAGCCAAACTCGGTAAATTCGCTGATTGCACGAAGACGTTTCTGAGCAATATCGGTCAATGTCCCATCACGCCGATAGGTAAGGTAGGCATATGCCGCCCGCTCAGACCTTCCCACTCTTCCCCTTAGCTGATAGAGTTGGGCAAGCCCCATTCTGTCGGCATTCTCTATTATAATGGTGTTGGCATTAGGGATATCAAGTCCGGTTTCGATGATTGTGGTGCAGACTAAAACATCGCACTTTCCTTCCACCATCTCATACATAATATCCTCTAATTCTTCCTCGTTCATCTTCCCGTGACCCACCGAAACCCGAGCATCCGGTATTGCCTTTTTGATGCTCTCAGCAACATGATAAATCCCCTTCACACGGTTATATAGATAAAACACCTGTCCGCCACGTGAAATTTCTTTTCTTATTGCATCGTGGATTACGCTGTCATCATGTTCTAACACATATGTCGCAACAGGGTATCGGTTTTCGGGCGGCTCCTCTAAAATACTCATATCCCTGACACTTATCATTGCCATATGAAGGGTTCTTGGAATCGGGGTTGCGGTCATGGACAAAACGTCTACATCTTTTTTGAGTTCCTTTAGCCGTTCCTTATCTTTAACGCCAAACCGCTGTTCCTCGTCGATAATCAAAAGCCCAAGGTCTTTAAATTCCACATCTTTTTGTATGATTCTATGGGTTCCGATTAGAATATCTATCTCGCCTTTTCTTAATTTTTTTAAGATTTCCTCCTGCTGCTTTTTAGTCCGAAAACGGGATAACATCTCAACTTTTACAGGGAAATCTCCCATTCTTCTTACAAATGTGTCGTAGTGCTGCATTGCTAAAATTGTAGTCGGGCAGAGATACGCCACCTGTTTTGAATCGGTTACCGCCTTAAATGCCGCACGAAGTGCCACCTCGGTCTTACCATATCCCACGTCACCGCACAAAAGCCGGTCCATAGGCCGTGGCTTTTCCATATCCCTTTTCACTTCATCAATACTTCTTAGCTGGTCCTCGGTTTCAGAATATATAAAGGTATCCTCAAAATCCCGCTGCCATGGTGTATCTTCCGAAAAGGCGTAACCCTTCATTTGTTCTCTTTGTGCATAAAGATTAACCAGTTGTTTTGCCAGGTCATCGGTGGATTTTTTAACCTTCGCCTTTGTATTTTTCCACTCACTTCCGCCGAGGGAGTTCATCTTAACGGCTCTGTCGGTACTGCCGATATACTTATATAGATAGTGCATCTGTTCTACAGGCACATATAAGACATCGGTCCCTCTGTACTGGATTTTTAAATAGTCCTTGGTAATTCCCCCAACATCCATTTTATGAAGTCCCATATACTGACCTATACCATGGCTTTGGTGCACCACATAGTCTCCCGGGTTAATGTCTGTATATGATTTTAGCCGGTTTGTATTTTCGTCTTTTTTTCTTCTGCGCGCCGGTTTTATACTGAAAATCTCCCGGTCGGAAATAACAATTACCTTGCATTTTGGGTATTCAAAGCCCTTTTTAAGTTCCCCCTTTATTATGTTAACCTTACCTTCCAAAAACTCAAAGTTATCATGAAGATACCTACAATCTATCCCCTTTTCACGGATTGTACCCGAGAGATTTTCCCCACGGCTTCTGTTGGCAACAAGGATTATGACGCTATAGTTTTCCTTGGTCCACCGGATTAAATCGTCATATAAATACTCGATTTTACCGTGAAAATTTATTGTGGTTCTTGTTTCAAAATTATAAATTTTATTATATCTATAGTCAATGCTTGAGTGATTTAAAGGATTTATAGAGATTAACTTTGAATTTTGGAATTTTTCTTTAATCTTTCCGTAATCTCCAAAATATCCGCCCTTCGCTTTAGAAATTATGCCGTTTTCAGAAAGGCTAAGAAGAATCTCGGCTTCCTCTTTTGATAAATTCCTTACCCTTTCTGCCACCCTTTTTGGTTCAATTAAAAATAAAAAATCGTCAGTTTCGAGGTAATCGGCTAATGTCGGCACGCCACCATAAATTTCCGGCATATATCGGTCAAACGCCGGCAAAACTCCTTCGTTTTTTAACCTCTCAAGGTCATGATTTAGGGTTTCAATAAGCTTTTCATTTACTTCCTTTTTCTTGCCGGCCTTTTTTATCTCACCATCTAAAAACTTTTCTAAGTTTTCCTTATCGTCATCTAAAAGTATTGCTTCACGTGCCGGGATTATCGTTATATCTTTACAGTTCTCAAGCGACCTTTGGGTTTCCTCGTCAAAAAATCGAATTGAATCCACCTGGGTATCAAATAGCTCAATTCTTATGGGATTTTCATAGTTTGGCGAGAATATGTCGATAATTCCTCCTCGAACCGAAAACTGACCCACACCCTCTACCATATCCTCTTTTAAATACCCCATAGCTACAAGCTTTTTGGATAAATCCTCCGGCTCAATCTCATCACCCAGGCAACATGAAAATCTATTTAAAATAAACCTGTCTTTTGGTATCGTGTATGACAAAATCGCATCGATTGAGGTTACAATTTTTGCGTTGGGATTTTTTAAAAACTTCTCTAAAACCTCTAGTCGTTTTCTTTCGGTGTCTTTACCAAAGGCGTCTATGTTATGAAAAACATAGTCTTTCGTCGGGAAATATAGACAGTCTTTTTCGAAAAATTTAAAGTCCTCATAGACTGCCTTTGCTTCTATGTCGTTAAAAAGTACAATTACTCCCCGTTTTTCATAAGATAACTGATATATAAACTGTGCCCGGGCACCGCCGTCAAGACCTGCAACCGAGATGGGCGTATTATGAAGATTTTCTTTTAAACTGTTAAATTCATCGTATCTATCTAAGATATTAGAAAAATTCATATCCCTTAAAAACTCCTTTTTTAAAAATTTTAAAAGCACCAAAACCGACCTTTTTAATACCCCCGGGGGTTTAAGGTCGGTTAATGTATATGGATTTCAAATTTTATTTTGCGTTATATTTATTCATTGCATACTGCACATCCGTCTTTATAATATCCGAAATGGCGTCGCTTGCCTTCTTGATTGCCGTCTCCATTGTCGGGATATCGTCTTTTGTAAACTTTGCCAAGACAAAGTCAGCCAGATCCCATTGGTCGGTTTTTGGAGCACCCACTCCCATTCTGATGCGTATAAACTCCTCAGATTTTAAATTGTAAATAATAGACTTTAGCCCATTATGTCCGCCGGCACCGCCCTTTGCACGAATTCTTAGTCGTCCTGTTTCCAGAGCGATATCATCACATACGACAATCACTTTTTCAGGCTCCACCTTAAAAAACGAGCAAATTTCCCTGACGCTGTCACCCGACAGATTCATATAGGTCTGGGGCTTTAATAAGATAACCTTTTCACCGCCGATATTGGTCTCGCCATATACCGCCTTAAAATTTATTTTATTTATCTTTACATGGTTCTTAGCTCCCATATAGTCTATTACTTCAAAGCCTATATTATGCCGTGTCATATTATATTCACGCCCCGGATTTCCAAGCCCTACTACAATATACATACCCTTTTCCTCTCTTATAGTTCTAACTTTAAAACTTCTTCCAAGTCCCTTTTTATCTGTTCTTTTAGATCCCCGACATTTTGAAACTTAACGTCATCCCGGATTTTTTTCAAAAATTCCAGTTTTATTTCCTCGCCATATAAATCACCCGAAAAGTCGATTATATGTGCCTCGACGGTTCTTTCGTCTCCATTAAATGTAGGGTTCTTCCCAACATTTACTGCCGACTTAAATCTTTTTCCCGATATTGTTGCAATAGCTTTATATACCCCGTCGGATGGTAAAAGCTTATTTTCCGGGATATCCAGATTTGCCGTTGGGAAAAGCAACTTTTTACCGTTTCCAAACCCTTTTTTAACCTGGGCTTTAATAAAATAATTTCTTCCTAAAAACCGGGCCGCATCTTCCATATCCCCCGATTTTATCAGCTCCCTTATACGTGTGCTCGATATTGCCATACCGTCTATAGTTTTTTCAGGAGTTATGAAGGTTAAAAATCCAAGGTCTTCACCCAATGTCTTTAAATCCTCAGCCTTATATTTTGCACCCTTTCCAAAGGCATAGTCATATCCGACAAAAAAGGCAGATACCGAAAAATCCCTTAATACGTCCTTTATAAAATCAGCACCCTCTTTTTTTGAAATGGTTTCACCAAAGTGCATTATATATAAAAAGTCAAGCCCTAACTCATCTAAAATATGAATTTTTTCATCATGAGTTGTTAAAAGCGGTGTGGATTTTCCAAAAACCTCCGATGTGTGGCGGTCAAATAAAAGCATACCGCTTTTTAAATTATTCTTTTTTGCAAAACCCTTGCAGGAATCTATAATTTCGGTATGTGCAAGATGAATACCGTCAAAATTCCCAAGACACATTGCACATTTTTCATTAAAAGTTTTAACTATTTTCATAGTAACCTCTTACTTTTTAAGATTTTACTGCCACCTGATATCTCTTGCCGCCAAAATCCAATATGGCAGTACCCTCGCCGCTATAATCTTTTGGCACTTCCACACAACAGCAAACCTTTACTTCTTTATCCTTCTCAATGACCTGGTTTTCCGATAATTCAGATTTTTTGCTTGATAGGGCAATCAGTGTTTTTGTGTCTTTATACTGTTTCCCGTCTTTAAAATATATGGTTATATCCACTAAATCATCTGAATTTATTGCCTTGTTCTGACTGTTTTCAAATAAAAATTCAAAGCTGATGAATTTTTTATCCTCGGCGGGGGATGCATATATTTCTCCATCCACACCGGATATTTTATCGGTAACCGCTACTTTATTCAGGGAAACCAAGCCGTAATTTTCAACCCGATAGCCTGTATTTTCGTCTGTTATTCTCATCTCCATTGAACCCGCAATGATATCTTCAACCGAGATTTCAGCATTAGCATTATTGGTTGTGTTATTTCCGGTGCTATTTTCTCCGCAACCCGAAACGCTTACTAAAATTCCTATACATACCAAAAAACTCAATAATTTTTTCATTTTTTTCTCCTTTATCTATCCCAAAAAGGCTTTTCCATTATAAGTTCGCCTTTTGAAAACCTGGACACCGCCAAAAATTCGCCCTCATCGGAGTAAACCCTATATAAAGAATCCTCCAAAAGTCCCGACGCCTTTATCCGGACTCCGTTTTTAATCAGGGTACTTTGTTTTTTTGTGGCAACAACTTTTTCTAAATCACAAAAAACACTATCGGTTTTTCTTAAAACCTCTAAAAGTTTTCCATCTTCCTTTAATTTCAGAAGTTCCTCCAATTTAAAGCTTTCTTCTATAGAAAAAACGCCGCTTTTTCGCCGCTCAAGGGTATTTACATAGGCCCCGACCCCAAGTTTTAGGCCAATATCCTCACAAAGTGTCCTTATATATGTTCCTTTTGAACACTCCACGTCCATGGTGACAATATAATTTTCAAGGTCAATATCTAAAATATCAATCTTTTTTATGGTCACATGGCGTTCTTTTCTCTCGACGGTCTTACCCTCTCTTGCCAGTTCATAGAGCTTTTTACCGTTTACCTTAACCGCCGAATACATAGGCGGAATCTGGGTAATATCACCCATAAAACTAAAGACTGCATCTTTAATTTCTGCCTCACTCAAATCCACCGGCTGCTCCGTTAAGATTTCGCCGTCGGCATCTAGGGTATCGGTGGTCATTCCAAGGCAGAAGCTCACCCGATACACTTTATCGGCATTGGTTAATAGGTCGCAAACTTTTGTGGCATTTCCGATGCATACGGGCAAGACCCCGCTTGCCGAGGGGTCTAAAGTCCCGGTATGTCCTACTTTTTTAATACCCGTGAGCCTTCTTACAAAATAAACCATATCGTGGGAGGTCTTCCCCAAAGGCTTATTTATTACTATTATTCCGTTCATATTTTTAGTTTATCTGCCCTTTTACTATTTCTTCAACCATATCCAAAGCCTCATCAACTTTTTGGGCATCCTTACCGCCGCCTTGTGCCATATCGGGCTTACCGCCGCCCGAACCGCCACAGATTGCAGTAACTTCTTTTATGATCTTTCCGGCATGGATTCCCTTTTCTACTGCGTCTTTTGATACCATCGAAACAAAGATAATCTTATCGTCGGTGAGCGCTGCAAATACTATAATAACGTTTGAAACCTTCGCCTTAATGTCGTCTGCCATGGTCTTTAAGCTATCAGGTGTACTTCCGTCAAATCTTGCAACCAATAATTGAACCTCACCCAAAGGCCTGATTGAACTTAAAATGTCCCCGGCTTTTTCGGCTGCTGCCTTTGCCTTCAATGACTCTATTTCCTTTGCCAAGGCCTTATTTTCTTCCATAACCGATTCTGATTTTTTAACTAAATCATGTTCGGTAGTCTTTAATGCCTTGGCTGAATTTTCAATAATTGAATCCTTTTCCTTGATGTATTCTAAAACACCTTTTCCTGTCACAGCCTCAATTCTTCTAACCCCTGCTGCAACACCGCCCTCTGAGATAATCTTAAAGAGGCCTGCCTCGGCAGTGTTTTTCAAGTGACAACCGCCACAGAATTCTATGGAATAGTCGCCCATGGTAACAACCCTTACCACATCGCCGTATTTTTCACCGAACTGTGCGGTTGCACCAAGCTTTTTCGCATCATCAATATTTAATTCCTGAACCTTGATGTCCATTGCCTCTAAGATTGCCTGATTAACTCTGGTTTCAACTTCGACTAACTGGTCTTTTGTCATAGCCTCAAAGTGAGAGAAGTCAAATCTTAATCTCTCAGGTGTAACCAAAGAACCGGCTTGAGCCACGTGAGTTCCCAAAGTTTCCTTCAAAGCCTTATGAAGAAGGTGAGTTGTTGAGTGGTTTCTCTCTACCGCTCTTCTCTGGCACTTGCAAACCTTCATTGTAACACTGTCTGATACCGAAACCATACCCTTTTTCACTGTCACATTGTGGTGATAAAGTCCGTTTCCGCCCTTTATTGTATTTTCTACTTTCAACTCGGCATTGGCAGTTAATATCTTACCAACATCGCCGACCTGTCCGCCCATTTCAGCGTAAAACGGAGTTTTATCAACTATTATAATACCGCTTTCGCCCTCTCCAATGTCTTGAACGATTTCGCCGTCCTTTGCAATACCAAGAATTTTTGCATCGCACTCTAAACTATCATAGCCTACAAACTCTGTTGCATCAGCTTTGAAGTTTACGCCGTCAGTTCCTTCCCATGACGAGCCGTCCTTTCTTGCCGCTCTTGCGATGTCCTTTTGCTCCTGCATACATTCATTAAAACGGTCAACATCAACCAAAAGGCCGTTTTCTTCTGCAATCTCAATTGTCAAATCAAGTGGGAAACCATAGGTATCGTGAAGCTTAAAGGTTTCTTCACCTGTTAGTTTTCCCTCACCCTTTGCCTTTCTATCCTTAATATATCCGTTTAACACAACCAAACCGTTATCTATAGTTTGTGCGAAACGTTCTTCTTCAATCTTAATAATCTTTTTAATGTAATCCTTCTTTTCCTCAAGTTCCGGATATGCAGACATAGATTCTTTTATAACTGTATCTGCAACCTCATTTAAAAATTCGCCCTGGATATTCAAAAGCTTTCCATGACGTGCGGCACGGCGAAGAAGTCTTCTTAAAACATAGCCTCTGCCTTCGTTTGACGGAATAACACCGTCGGAAACCATCATAACTGTTGAGCGGATATGGTCGGTGATAACACGAAGAGAAACGTCGGTCTTTTCGTTTTCCTTATAGGTAACGCCTGCAATCTTGCTGATGTGTGCCATTACATTTTTAACGGTATCAACCTCAAATAGATTTGACACTCCCTGACAAACTGCAGCAAGACGTTCAAGTCCCATACCGGTATCGATATTAGGATTCTTTAGTCTATTGTAGTTGCCGTCTTCGTCTTTATCAAACTGAGTGAACACTAAGTTCCACACTTCCATAAATCTGTCACAGTCGCAACCAATCTTACAGTCAGGTCCGCAAGAAAGGTGTGCACCTCTGTCTACATGGATTTCAGAACATGGACCGCATGGACCTGTGCCGTGTTCCCAGAAGTTTTCTTCCTTGCCAAGTTTGACAACTCTTTCAGGATTTACTCCAACTTCATTTACCCAGATATCTCTTGCTTCATCGTCTTCTTCATAGACGGTAATCCATAAAACTTCAGGGTCAAAGCCCATTTCCTTGGTTAAAAATTCCCACGCCCAGTTGATGGCCTCTCTTTTAAAGTAATCTCCGAAAGAAAAGTTTCCAAGCATTTCAAAGAATGTGCCGTGGCGTGCAGTCTTTCCTACTCTTTCAATGTCGGGTGTTCTTATACATTTCTGGCATGTTGCAACTCTGGTCTTTGGCGGAACTTCCACACCTGTAAACCATTTTTTCATCGGTGCCATACCCGAATTGATAAGTAAAAGACTGGCGTCATTTTGCGGAATAAGTGGAAAACTTCCCAGTCTTAAGCAACCTTTACTTTCAAAGAAAGAAAGAAATTTCTCACGAATTTCGTTTAACCCCATATTTTTCATTAGTACCATCCCTTTCATATTTAAAGATACATAAATCCTATTTTACCATGACTTATATTATATAAAATTTTTAAGGGTTTGTCAAGGGTTTTCGGGATAGACTCGGGTATAATGCATGCTTTTTTATTTTTAAAAATGTCTTGATATTTTTAAAAAATTGTGATAAACTGTTAATGTCACGTAAACTGAATAATCGGGTACGAGTATTTTTGCATATATACTCTTTTTTTGCATACAATTTAGACGATTTGTAAAAACTGCAAATCCCAGCTAAATTGTATGCCAAGATGCAAAATCTTGCTCCGATTAGTTTGCGTGACAGCAATCGGGGTTTGCGTTTTTAGTGTGTATAACTTCGGTTGTGCACACTTTTTTAATTTCAAAAAAATATTGATTATTTTGCCCTTATATGGTAAAATAATTATGTCACACATTTTAATAATTTTCATCCAACAGGGAAACATATCTTGGTAAAAGGTGTTTCTCTCTTTTCCGTATTCTCTGTTGGATATTGAAAATGTGTGACAACTATGGGGGATTCACTTTTTCGGTGCGTTCCTTGTGGACGCACTTTTTTAATTGGAAGGAGGTAACGAACATGGCAGACTATAAGGAGTTATATTTTGAACTTTTTAATAAGGTGACAGATATAATAGAGGAATTAAAGAAAATTCAATGTGAAATGGAAGAAAAGTGCATTGAAGAGGGTAACGATAGAGAATAGTCATGACCACCGGCCGTGCCGGTGGCTTGCTCTGCCCCCTTAGGGCAATATGCTGGCCGAGCCTATAGGCTCGTCGAAAGGTCTGCCAACCGCAACTCTTTCACCAACCTGCCCCTAAAGGGGCTTTTTTATTTGCT
>JAZULN010000041.1:0-6747 GCA_045603125.1 Clostridia bacterium
GCTCCATACAATGTGTTACCGTTGTAAACTGCTGTAATAATATTAACTGCCTTACCTTTGGTGTATGTATTATTCTTAATATTAGCCGTAAATGTAAGCTTTCCGTCTGTGATATCCATAGGTCTGTCTACCACTTCTTGCGAACTGTTCTTTAAAAGTACATTTTCTAATGTTACAGGCTTTGGAATCGTATATGTTGTTTCAAAATCACAAAGTCCCTCAATAGTAATTCCCAACTGATAGTTGTCAGCAGTTGACAAAGCGTTTTCAAGCTGAATTTTAACACCCATAACTACATCATTTTCTTTAACTGATGTTAAGGTATAAGGAATTGCTCTTTCGTCACATGTTAAAACTATATTTTCTTTTGTGAGTTTTCCTTCTTCTACTGCTTCTTCAAATAATACATTGATTGTGATATCATCGTTTTCGTACGACAATTCACAATTTTCAATACCTTCTCCAAATTCATCCACTTCAACATTCTTTACTGTAACTGCTAAAATTCTTGTGCCTGAATTTTCATTTCCGCCTTTTGATAGGGATATTTTATTAACAATCTTTTCAGGATAAGGATTTTTCAATACATATTCATAAATTTTTCCGCCATCTTCACTTGTCCCAACAGCGGTTGCATTTACTATTCCTGCCTGTAAAACTAAATCGGTTGTTACCGTACTGTCATGCTTATTTGGCACTATTGTAGTTCCGCCCTGTTTTGTTCCATCAGTATAATTAAATGTATTATAAATCTTTCCTCTTTCAACGCCTTTACCGTCAGCAGATACTATAAGGAATCTGATTTCTTCATAATTTCCTGCAGGAATTGATAAAGCACCACCCTGCTGGTATGAATAGCTGTCCTTACCATCTACCGGAAGTGGCATATAATAAGGTATTCCGTTATGCTTTAACAATCCACCGTCTGTAAATTCTGAAACCTTATCTCTGTTTAAAGCCATTGCTGTTTCTGAAGTTACAGCTGTTCCCATAAAATAGTCAGGAATTGCCGCATCGGTTACAGTCCCTGCTTGACTTGGTGCAAGGAAAGATACAGCATTAAATCTTTCTGAAATATCAACGGGAATATACAAAGCTAAAATCTCATCTCTTCTATCCACTATAGCGTTATATTTTTCTATTCCTTCAATTGCAGTTAAGTCTGCACCTGTAACTGCCGCCTTTTCAATAAGCTTTTCAACTTCAGAAATTGCTGCAAAATTTGATGTGGTTATTGCATCTGCCTCAGGAAGTGCCGCAATCTTTGATGCGATTAACGGAGCATACTCGTCCCCCTGAAGACCTACTAATGTTACTGCAAGAACTCTTTTATAGTTACCAGCTTGTGAATAAATATTAATTTCTTTTAATTTCTTAGTTTTATCTGATGGCTCATATGACTGTTCCATAAGATTTGCACCGGAAGTCGGCAATGTATCATCTGCATAAACCTTAGTCCAGTTAACTGATTTCCGATAATTTGCTCCCACGTTTACCAACTTTCCACTGGTACCATCAGCAAATGTACATGATGTGTAAAAAGTATTATCTCCTGTGCTTTCCGCACCATTGGTATAAAGAATCTTAATCTTTGAATAATATCCTGTAGGTACAGTTATTTTACCCGACGGATGGGTATAAAAAGCACTAGGTTCATTATCCAGAGTCTTTACATCGTAAGGAATTCCGCTTAAAGTTATAATACCGTTAACTTTTAAACTGTCAATTCCGTTTTTACTCAAAGCTACTGGATTAGTAAAGGTTCCGTTATTCCTTTTTGCAACAAAGAAATCGGGAGCTACAACAGAACCTGACTCTAATGTTCCTGCTGTTTCGGTTGAAAGGAATACTTTTGCATTAAACTTAGAAGAAATATCCACCTTAGTGTAGAGCTCACTCATTACGTCTACATATGTTTTAATCTCATTATATTTTTCTATTCCTTCAATTACCGATGTATCTGCACCGTCTTTTTTTGCAAGCTTTATAATTGCTGTTATTTCTTCAACTGCTGCATAATTACTTTCTGTAATTGCTGATTTTTCAGGCAAAGCGGCAATTTTTTCAGCAATTACAGAATTCCATTCGCCACCCTTTAAACCTACTAAGGTTGCACCGATAATTCTTCTGTTGCCTCCGGCAAGCGTAGTAACATTAAAGCTTTTTAATTCCTCGTAGCCTTCAGGAATTGTCAATGTAATCACATCAATGGTGCTTTGCTTTATATTTCCGCTATCGTCTGTTATGTTGTCGGTCTCATAAACCTTTGCAAGGTCAACTTTACCCACCGCCATCCCCGTCTTTATTTCTCCCAGGCTTTTAGCTTCAGTTGACACTGCTGATTTAACACTCGGATATAAATAGTTGTTTCCGATTGTTTCAGGTGCTGCTACTGTCAGAAGCTTTATCTGTTTATAATACCCTGCAGGAACGGTAATTGACCCGCCGTTTTTATATGCACCTTTTGCGTTATCCGGAGTTGACACCTTAAATGGAACCCCTTCAAAGGTTGCAATGCCGTCTGTAATAAATTCATCCATCGCTTCCTTACTTATTGCATAAGGTGGAATTGTTTTGCCGTTTGTCTCCGGTTCTTTAAAGAAGTCGTATGTACCAAGTGTTTCATCCGCAGCAATTGTTCCGGCTGTTTCAGCCGATAAATATTGCTTTACGTTATAGTAGCCTGAAATATCAAGTGTGGTGTAATATTCATAATTTTCAGCATCCACAGTTGCCGCCGAAGCAGTTGGTGTGGCAATATTCATTGTCACACTTGTCATTAGTAATCCCAATGTAAGGATTATTGATAATAATTTTTTCATGTTTTTTCTTCCTTTCTTTTTTTACTTTTCTACAACGAACAACTATTTTTATTTATTCACCTCTTTTCCCCGCCAATTTTCCCTTTCATAGTATTGCTCTTTTAAAATAGTTATTTAATTTTAATCATTATACACTACCATTAGATATGCATAAGCACTATATGCGCTCATCAATACCATCTTTGACGAATTTTTAGAGGAACGAGCATTCAAATATGTGATTATATCATTTGTCGTTCCTTGTCTTACCTTTGGTTTGCTGCCCGATACATCAACAGTTACTATCTTGGAATTAGATATTCTATAGATTCCAAAAACTTTTTGTGCATCAAGTCCATTACCATCTGCAAAATTGATATCTTCTGGTTTTACATCTTTTGCAAATTTCAAGAATCCGCCCTGCACATAATATGGATAACCTTTTTGGGTTTGGAAATTATGGCACCATTCACTTCCGCTAAAATCTTTTGCTTTTTCCTTATCGCAATCATAGGCTAAATTTATAACCTTTATTTTACCCTGTGCATTTAATGAAATACTTATGATATCACCTTTTGAAAGATCATCTACCGACATATTTGTAACAGGAATAGCAATATCGTCATTACCATTGTTATTTACTGTGTACTGATAATCAATGAATTCTACATTCTCATCAACATAATATTCTCTTAACTTTACAGTTTCATCTGTGTTAACAGTGCTACCATAACCTCTTATCTGATAGCAAGGCATACCATCTTCATCCAAAACATTATTGATGCTCTCGATTACTAATGCACTATTATTTACTGTCCCTGCATTAGCACCGTTTTGTCTTAATACTATGTATTTTGCCTGTGGATTATCAAGTTCTAAAGCATATGCATCCAAAACATAATTTACAGAGTCGGTAAAGCCTGCCGATTTACTCTTATATGCTCCGATTATTTCTATTTCTTTGTCATCTGCCGGCACTGTATATGTAACGCATCCGCTTCCGACAAATACATCTGCTCCAAGGCACATTGCATGGCCTGAATATCCAATGCTTACATCTTTTCCGTTTTCGTCCTTAGATACATTTAACTTATATAACCCTCTGTTACTTCTGTCTCCATACTCGGCAGGAAGAGTTATCGAAGTAATCTTGCCGCTTTCGTCTGTATCGTAAAGTATCAGTTGTTTTTTATAGTCGTCAAGCAGGTGAATACTATCTGCGGTTTTGACCTTATCGCCATTTAGCAAAATCTTTTCGTTTAATCCGAGTCTTTTGAAATTCTCATCGCCATCATAAAATTTAATGAAATATTCATCCTCACCCGTTTCATCTACAACCATACTTCTTATGAATATTGCAGGCTTTTTGTTTCCGGCACCTCCTGCAATTTCTGCCCATACAACATCACCCTTTTTATTAAGGTATAGTTTGTATGTTTTGCCCATGTCAATTCCTTCGTATTCAGACAACAAGAAATAATCCTTTATAATTTTATAAGATGTTTCATCATCGCCTATTACTCGGTTGCCGCCAAGAGATTGAGACATATTTTTAACTAAAAAGTCTTCTCTAACACTTCTTACAACTTCTATAGCTATAGCTCTTTTGCATCTTACTATTTCTAAAACATCACCCACCGAAAGACCATCTACAGTTATACTTTTTCCGGTTTCATCTGTTATTGAAACAAAATCATAATCTTCCAAACTTATAACGTTCAGGTTATCTGTTTTATTGGTTCTTAATTTGTTAAAGATTTTCTCTTTTTCTGTATCTGTACGTTCTACAACAGCATACTCTTTCTTGTTAATCACCATAACATTAGCTTTACTATCATTCCACGAAATAAGACTTACATCCCCTTCAGAAAAATCAAAGATAGTATCATCGTATGAAGACACAGCTTCTCCGTTTAAAATCACATATGGAATTTCCACAGTGTTTGTTCTCTTAAGTTTGTCATTTTCATAGTATTTTACGCTTGTACCTTCTATATCCTCAAAATCTGAGATATCAAAAGATATAGTCTTCTCATCAGCAGATACGTCACCATATCTAACTTCATAAGCATTATTACTGTCTTCGTTATAGTAATAGATTGTTACATTATGGCCGAGATAGTCTTTTAAATACGCAGTTTTGTCAGTCAGCTTGAATACTTCCTCGTCAATTATGATTCTGTAATCTCCCGCAACACCAGCACCGGTGAGACTTGAAATGCCGTTATCGGTAATTACACCTTCTAAAACTTCTATATCAAAAGCCTTTGTAATTAACAACTCACTGTCTTCGTCGGTAAATTTATCTACTATGCCATAGCCAACGTGTTTTAATACACGTGAATGCAATGTGTTATATATAAGCTTTTGCAGGGTTATCCAGTCAATCTCATCATTTATTCCCTTTTCAATCCCCCTATGCAGCTTTAACTCCTCAGCAAGATCTATGTAACCATTTGGGTATCCCCCACGAGCATCTGCAACAATTGAATAATTAAGTGCGGTTAAACACGCTTTAGTTGCTTGTATAAGAGTTATGTTGCTATCGGGACTGAATGTAGTTTCTGAAGTGCCGTTCATTATTCCGAAGCTTTTAACCATACCTATATAGGCGTATGCCGGGTTTTCCTCCGTTACATCGACAAAGTGACTTTTCTTCATATTTTCTTCGGTTATCAACACTTCAGAATCATCCGTTGGGCTGAATATCTCTTCAAAATATGTTTCGCCTTTTTTCTTTACGCCAAACCCTAAACTTTCCGATAATATAATCGCAAAGTCGGCTCTTGTCATCTTCTGGTCTGGCATAATCTCTTTATCAGATATAGCATCGGACAATCCCATACCTTTTATGAAGCGTTCTACTCTTTTCTCACTTGCATTCAATTCAATCGCTTCTGATTTTTCTTCTGCCATACCAATATGACAAAAACTCAAAAATATACTGCCTGCAAGCAAGGCTGAAATAAACCTGTTTTTCATCAACTCTTCACCTCTTTTTTAAAATCTGTTTCTAATCTCGGTTTCTGAAATATTGTCAAGATTTTTGCCAATCACACCAACACCATCGGTGAATTTTTTATATTTCACTCCAAGTATTTGCGCTAAATCTTCTATTGTAAGTCTCATGACACCACCATCCATCATTATCGAATCCGAAATGGTTAATTCATAACCGTTTGTATAATATATGGTTTTATCAGGATAGAGCTTTATAAGTTTCTCATCTGCTACAATCTCTGCGTAGCTGTTTTCCTTCCATCTTATTGAATACCCCATATTCTCTACCGTTGTTCTTAGCGGAACATACAGCTTATCCGATACCATTAAAGCTTTATCATTATTAAGAGATATTTCTGCTTTATCTCCATATGCCTTGTCACAATCCGTTTTATATGAAATATAGTTATTATCACCGAGCTTTTTAACCAATATATCATCATATGGGAATTCCTTATCCTTTTCATCACTCGGCATTAGTGTAAGTTTGTTTTTGGTTGATACATATACACAAAATCCGCCTTCTTCAAACTTCGGTGATGATAATGCATCTTCATATGTTACAACATTTTTGCCATCTACATTTACAATAACAACCGGATATGGTGTGCTGTTTAAAACACCAAATTCAATTTCATGCCATTCTCCGTTTTTAATAAAGGTATTGGGGATTTCCTTTATAATTCCACCCGGTGCTCTCTGAAGCTCTATAATATCCTGCTTTACTGCAATAAAATAGTTACTGTTTGTACCACTCCATATAGCCGGAGGAACCTGGAAAATCGGGCATCTGAGTCCAATACCGAACCATCCGCCATTTAAAAAGTCAAATTTAGCTTTGAATTTTCTTACTGTGTTTCTGGACGCCATGATTGACTGCATTTCCTGATATTGTGCATTCAAAGCCCCCACATCTGCCGAAAGAATAACTGTGTTATCCCGAACC
>JAZULN010000042.1:0-2820 GCA_045603125.1 Clostridia bacterium
TTGGCCACCGACTTAAGGATATAAACTCATTCTACGGCGAATATCAGGCAGGGGAAGAGGTTGGACAAAGAGCTCCAATAGTAGACTATACCGAGAGTGATTTAGAGCCGGGCGAAGTTTTTGATAGGGGGGATAAGTGATGTTAAAGATTTCTCTGAATAGAATTGATGAAATGTTTAAGGTTTTATCCCAAAATGGGCCAGTGTATCTTCCGGTTGACGGGGCCGATAAAAAGGCTCGGTTTGAAAAATGGGAAGAGGGAAAGGCGTGGAGCAAGGCGCTAAACACCGAGAGAAGTGCCAAGGACTTTTTCTTCCCCCAGATGGAGGATATTGTTAAGTTTAAAACCGAGGGAAAGAACATCGAAATCATAGATATCCGCAGCGAAAAGGAAGACTATGTGATTTTCGGGGTACGTCCTTGTGATGTTAAGAGCTTTGAAATTTTAGACAGAGTTTTCTTGTCAGAACCGGTGGACAGCTTCTATAAATCAAGAAGAGAACACGGAATTATTGTTTCTGTTGCCTGCGAAAAGCCTTCGGAGACCTGTTTTTGCGGAGTTTTCGGAATAGATGCAACCGAACCCCAAGGTGACGTTAGTGGTTGGAGATGCGAAGACGCTCTTTACGTCAGAGCAAACACCGAAAAAGGCGAAAAATTCCTTGAAGATATCAACGAATTTACAGAAGAATGTGATGAAACTGAGGTTTTAGCACAAAAGGAAAAGACTAAAAAGATTTTAGATAAATTACCACTAAAGGATTTAGATACCAAAAACTTTGGCAGCGGAAAGACAAATGAATTTTTCAATTCTCCCCTTTGGGAGGAAATGTCCGAGACATGTTTGGGATGCGGTACCTGTACCTTTGTCTGCCCAACCTGTCAATGCTATGATATTAAGGAATTTAACACAGGCGACGGCGTAATTCGTTACCGTTGCTGGGATTCGTGTATGTATTCTGACTTTACCAAGATGGCACACGGAAACCCAAGACTTACCCAAACCGAGCGTTTCCGTCAGAGATTTATGCATAAGCTTGTATATTATCCTGAAAATAACGACGGAATTTTCGGTTGTGTCGGCTGTGGCAGATGTCTTCAAAAGTGTCCGATTTCTATGAATATAGTAAAGGTAATGAAAAGAGTAGGAGGAGAGGAAAATGAATAATATGGAAGATACTTTGATTCCAAAGGTCGGCGTAATTTCTGATGTCCGCATCGATACACCTGACATTAAGACCTTCAGAGTCCTTACTCCTGACGGTAAAAAAGCTTTTGACCATATGCCGGGTCAGTGTGCGATGTTATCCATTCCGGGAATTGGTGAGGCGATGTTTTCAATAACATCTTCACCGACAAACACCGAGTATATGGAATTTTCCATAAAGAAGTGCGGATGCGTTACAGAGTGGCTGCATCAGGCAGAAGTGGGTCAACAAATAACTATCCGTGGCCCATACGGTAAGCCTTTTCCGGTAGACGACGAGTTTTTAGGAAAAGATATGCTCTTTATTGCCGGCGGTGTAGGGTTAGCACCCCTTCGTTCTGTTATAAACTATTGCCGTGACAAAAGAGAAAACTACGGCAAAATCGATATTGTCTACGGTTCAAGAAGTAAAGACGACCTGCTTGATTATCGTGAAATCGTGGAAGAGTGGTCAAAGGATGCAGGCGTTAATGTTTATCTTACAATCGACAATCCGCAAGAAGGATGGGACGGTCATGTGGGATTTGTTCCAAACTATGTAAAGGAATTAGGGTTTGATACAAATAAGACTGCAGTTTTATGCGGACCTCCTATTATGATTAAGTTCACATTAGACGGACTTTGCAGTATGGGATTTGATAAAACCCAGATTTACACAACCTTAGAACTCAGAATGAAATGCGGTGTCGGTAAATGCGGAAGATGTAATGTCGGTTCTAAATATGTATGTAAAGACGGACCGGTATTCAGATGCGACGAATTAGACGAACTTCCCGATGAATATTGATTTGAGGGATTTTCCGCAAAAGTTGATAAATTAAAGCCGAAATGTCGGCGGAATGGAGAATAAAAATGGAAAGTATGGTAAACATTTTCCTTTTTGGGAAAAAATATGAAGTGCCAAGCAATCTTACAATTATGAATGCTATGGAATATGCCGGTTATCAGTTGGTAAGAGGCTGTGGCTGCCGTAACGGATTTTGCGGTGCTTGTGCTACAATCTACCGTATAAAGGGCGACACAGAATTAAAGGCTTGTCTTGCTTGTCAGACAAAGGTTGAAGACAATATGTATATTGCAACTTTACCTTTCTTCCCACTTGTAAAACAAGTTTACGATATCGAAAAGGTAAAGCCGGAAGAAGAGGTTATGATGCAGTTATATCCTGAGATATATGCATGTATCGGCTGTAATGCCTGTACAAAGAGCTGTACTCAGGAGCTAAATGTTATGCAGTATATTGCATACGCTCAGCGTGGCGATTTTGAAAAGTGTGCAGAAGAATCCTTCGACTGTGTTATGTGCGGTGTATGTTCATCAAGATGCCCGGCGGGTATCTCTCACCCACAGGTTGCAATGCTTGCAAGAAGAATTAACGGTAGATACTTAGCACCGGTGTCAAGCCACTTAAAAGACAGAGTTCAGGAAATAAAAGACGGCACATTTAGTGACCTCATTGAGGCACTTATGGAAAAGCCTATTGATGAAATGAAAGAACTCTATAACACAAGAGAAATTGAGAAGTAAGGAGGGGGAAGAAGTCGGAGGCCAAGCGGTCTTAGGAAGACAAGGGTTAAGGGCAACTCCTTGGCCCACAGAACGACATGGCTACG
>JAZULN010000043.1:0-36820 GCA_045603125.1 Clostridia bacterium
TCATAGATTTAATCCTCCAATGTGATTTTTATTCTTTTGACTGGCAGGTCAGATTTTATTATATCACATTGGAGGATTTCTGTTCATCGGTTAACCTCTACTGAACCACGCGACTATCGCGTGGTTTTCTTTATACAAAAAGGATGAAAGCAAATGCTTTCATCTTTTTTTTATTCGGTGATTTCTTTTTCACCGTTTTCCTCACTTATAATCTTTTCTTCTGCCTCTTTTTGCAGCTTTTTTAAGCTTTCAATAGTATCTGTTATTCCGTTAAAAAGGTCAAAATACATTTTCTTATAGTCCGGCATAACTTTTCCTCCCTTCAATTTTTCTCTAAAATTAAAAAATGCGCCTATCTGGGATAGACGCACAAAAACGCAAATCCCGATAGTCGCGAAACCAGTTTAATATGCACATTTACATACTCACTCGTGGAATTTGCATTTTTTACAAATTTTAGAATGAGTACAGGAAAACAAAGCAGATTTCTCCGCCCAATATAAATATTAAACTGATTTCGCACCACCATTATACCACACCCAAATCATTTTTGCAACAAAAATCTATTTCTTTATCCTAAAAGTGATTGAAATATGCCTTTTTATGGTATATAATATAGTAAATATTAGTTTTAGGGGTGATTTTGTTTGGTAAATATCGGAAACGACTGGGATAACTTATTAAAAGAGGAATTTTCAAAGGAATATTATCTGAAGCTGAGAAACTTCCTGAAAGCCGAATATTCATCTCATGTAATCCACCCCGATATGTATGATATCTTTAATGCCCTTAGGTGGACATCGTATAAAGACACAAAAGTTGTAATATTCGGTCAGGACCCATACCACGGCGAGAATCAGGCCCACGGCCTTGCTTTTTCGGTAAAAAAGGGGGTACAAATTCCGCCGTCACTCTTAAATATGTATAAGGAGCTAAATTCCGAACTAGGCTTATATATCCCAAACCACGGAAATCTTGAAAAATGGGCAAAACAAGGCGTTTTACTTTTAAACGCATCATTAACAGTCCGAGACGGTTTGGCAAACTCCCACCGAAACAAGGGTTGGGAAATCTTAACCGCCCGGATAGCGGAACTTTTAAATGACCGCCCTGACCCTATAATTTTTATGCTTTGGGGCAATAATGCTAAGGAAAAAGCATCGGTTATAACAAATAAAAACCACGTTATCCTGACCGCTGCACACCCAAGCCCCCTATCTGCATCTCGTGGATTTTTCGGATGCGGACATTTTAAGTTAGCAAACGAATATCTTGAAAAATGGGGCAAATTACCTATCGACTGGCAGATAGAAAGCTGCTGATGGAGGAAAAATGAAAAAGTTACTAATAATTGATTCAAATAGTATTATAAACCGTGCATTTTACGGGGTACGCTATCTCTCGGCAAAAGACGGCACACCCACCAATGCCATATTCGGGTTTTTAAAGACACTTTTTAAGCTTATTGACGAAACAACACCCGACTACATCTTAGCCGCTTTTGACTTAAAAGACCCGACTTTTCGTCATAAGATGTATAAAGAATATAAGGCTCAGAGAAAGCCGATGCCTGATGATTTGGCACGGCAGATGCCCATTGCAAAGGAAATCCTAAGAGCTATGGGAGTTACCATTTTAGAAAAATCAGGATTTGAGGCAGACGACATAATAGGCACAATCTCTAGAATTTGTGACGAAAGTTCGGTTGAATGTTTCGTTGCAACCGGCGACAAAGACGACCTTCAGCTAGCATCGGAAAACACAAAAATAATTCTCACCGTAACCAAAAGCGGTGTCAATGAAACGGTATATTATTCCGACAAAGAAGTAATAGAAAAATATGGAGTCACACCCAAAGAATTTATTGATGTAAAGGCTTTGATGGGAGACCCTTCTGATAACATTCCGGGGGTTATGGGAATTGGTGAAAAAACCGCCCTATCTTTAATCGGAAAACATAAAAGCATTGAATATATCTATGAAAATATCGACTCCCTTGGTTTAAAAGGTGCCGGTTTAGAAAAGCTAAAAGCTGGCAAGGACTCGGCATTTTTGAGTAAAACTTTAGCCACAATTAACCGCGAAGTCCCGATAGACTTTGATTTTTCAGGCTGCGAATTTGGGGGCACTGTTGAGTCCCTATCAACTCCCGAGGCAGGTGAACTTTTAAAGAACCTAAACCTTGAGAGCATTATAAAACGGCTTGATATAAAAGACGCAAAACCGGAGTCGGCAAAGGACTCAGATCTTTTTAAAGATGCCGAAAAAAACGAAATAAAAAGCGAAAAGGAAATACTTTCACTAAAAAAGGAAATTGAAAAAAAGGGCGAATTTTCCTGTTGGTTTAAATATGAGTTATCGAATCTATCGTCTATTGGAATTGCAATCGACAACCGTGCATACTTTATCGATGTTACTTCCCTTCCCTCAGCACTTGAGCTTCTTTTTGACGTATTCGAGGACGAAAATATTAAAAAATACACCTTTGACATAAAGGACACTCTTGTTCTTTTAAAAGACCAATTAAAGATAAAGGGTATTATATTTGACGGTGCAGTTGCAGTATATCTTTTAAACCCTGCCCGAACCTCCTATACCCTTGACGGGATAATGCAGGAATACCTCGGTTACACTATGGAATTTGAAAAAAGCGATGCCCAAATCTCGCTTTTTGATGACAACACCTCCTCAGATGAGGTCTTAATGTCGGCGCTTGCCATAAAACCACTTTCCGAGATAACCTTACAAGAACTAAAAAACAACGGCCAGTTAGATTTATATTATGATATCGAACTTCCTTTGGTTGAGGTTTTGGCCAGCATGCAGATAGAGGGTGTGAAAATTGACACCGAGCAGCTAAAAATCTTCTCAGACGGGATATCCCAAAAAATAGACCAGCTGACAGGCGAAATTTACACTTTAGCCGGCGAGGAATTTAACATAAATTCACCAAAGCAGCTTGGTGTAATATTATTTGAAAAACTAGGCTTAAAGTCAGGGAAAAAGACTCAAAGAGGATATTCTACCAACATCGAGGTTTTGGAAAAGTTACGAGATTCCCACCCCATAATTGAAAATCTGATTGAATACCGTCAGCTTACCAAGTTAAAAAGCACCTACTGTGACGGGCTTTTGAATGTTATAAACCCTGAAACCGGCAGGATTCATTCCCAGTTTAATCAGCTAGTCACCGTGACCGGCAGAATCAGTTCAACCGAACCCAATATGCAAAATATACCGGTAAGAACTGAACTGGGACGGGAACTTCGTAAAATGTTTGTGGCAGAAGATGACTCCCACATTCTTGTTGATGCCGATTATTCACAAATCGAACTTCGGGTTCTTGCCCATATCTCACAGGATAAAACTATGATAGATGCATTCATAAACGGCGAGGATATCCACACTGTTACCGCAGCCCAAGTTCTTGGAAAATCCCCCGAGGATGTGACTCCGGATGAGCGTAGCAGTGCTAAGGCTGTAAATTTTGGAATAGTATATGGTATAAGCGAATACAGTCTTTCCAAAGACCTGAACATTTCGGTTAAAATGGCAAAAGAATATATCGAAAGCTATCTTTTAAAATATAATAGCGTTAAGGAATATATGACGAGGATTAAAGAACAGGCGAAAGCCGACGGGTATGTTAAGACCATAATGAACCGCATCCGCTATATCCCCGAACTAAAATCCCAGAACTTTATGACCCGTTCATTTGGCGAAAGAGTGGCTTTAAATACCCCAATCCAGGGAACGGCGGCAGACATTATAAAGCTTGCGATGGTAAGAGTTTATAAAAGGTTACGGGATGAAAACCTAAAATCCCGGTTAATCCTTCAGGTTCTCGACGAACTGATTATCGAAGCCACCAAAGACGAAGAGGAAATTGTCAAAAAAATCCTCAAGGAAGAAATGGAAAATACCGTTTCCTTCTCAGTTCCCCTTGTTGCCGACACGGCATCAGGAGAGAGCTGGTATGATGCAAAATAAAGGAGGCAGGCTATGATAATTTTAGGAATAACAGGCCCGACAGGTGCCGGAAAGACCACCGTTTCAAAACTCTTCCGGGAAAAAGGCATTAAGGTGGTAGATGGTGATATCTTAGCCCGTAAGATTGTGGAGCCGGATAAACCTGCATTAAAAGAATTAAAAGATGCCTTTGGCGAAGATATCAAAAATACGGACGGAACTCTAAACCGAAAAAAGACAGCAGAGCTTGTCTTTTCAGACCCCGAAAAACTATCGGTTCTAAACCGGATAACCCACCGATATATCACCGAAGAATTTTTTAAAATCGCATCAGAATATAAAGGTGATATCATTGGCTTTGATGGTGCGGCAATACTAGATAGCGATGTTAAAGATATATGCGATAAAATTCTTTCGGTAGTAGCAGATGAGGATATAAGGCTTAAAAGAATAATTTTGCGGGATAATCTAACCCAAGACGAAGCACGTCTTCGAATATCGGGTCAGAAAAATAATCAATTTTATATTGAAAATTCCGACTTTTTAGTGTATAATAATGGTGAGGATATCGAAGAAGATGTCAACTCTATAATCGAAAAATTAAGGAGTATGATTTGAAGAAAATTATAAAGTTTATTGCAATAGTTCTTAGCATTTTTACACTTATATATCTTTTAGACGACGGGTATAACTATTTAATGCATAGCATTTATCCCCTCCGCTACAAAGAGCATATAGAAAAATACTCTGAAAAATATGGTTTGGATAAATTCTTAGTCATGGCGGTTATAAAGGCGGAAAGTAACTTTATCCGCGATGCACACTCAGGTGTTGCAAGAGGGCTTATGCAGGTGACCGACGACACAGCAAAATGGATTTCAAAAGAACTGAGCATACCATTTAATTCGGAAGAAATAGAAGACCCTGAAAAAAACATCGAGTTTGGGTGCTTTTATCTTTCATATCTTTTAAACCATTATGGTGGCAACGAAGCTGTAGCTTTGGCGGCATATAACGCCGGCATGGGAAATGTTAAAAAGTGGCTTGAAAATCCCAACCACTCACCCGATGGGGTAACACTTAAAAATATTCCCTTCAAAGAGACCAGAGAATATGTAAAGAAAGTTAACAAATATAAACTAATCTACAAAAAACTATATGAATAATTTTAAAAACCCCGAATTTCGGGTAGAAAGGAAGATATTATGATTATTACAATTGGCAGAGAATACGGCAGCGGCGGCAGAGAACTTGGCGAAAAGTTGGCAGCAAAACTCGGATTTAAGTTCTATGACCAGGAATTGGTGGAAATGGCAGCAGAAAAAAGTGATATTCACGCATCAATCCTTCATAAGGCCGATGAACAGGCAAGCAGAAGCTTACTTTATTCTATCGCAACAGGCATAGACACAAGATTCTTTACCCCAAGCTATGAATTGCCTATAAACGATAAACTATTTATCGAGCAGGCAAATGTTATAAAAGAGCTGGCAAACAAAGAGGACTGCGTTATTGTGGGAAGATGTGCTGACTATATTTTAGAATCAGCAGGAATTCCATCTATTGACCTATTTATCTATGCATCAAAGGACGCAAAAATTGCAAGAATTTCAAAGCTTTATGACCTAAGCCCGGAAAAGGCGAAGGATAAGATTAAAAAGGTTGAAAAATCAAGAAAAACCTACTATAACTACTATTCAAACAAAGAGTGGGGCGAGCTTTCAAACTATGACCTTTGCATCAACACTACCAATATGCCTATAGATAAAGCAGTAGATGTTGCTATGAACTTTATCAAGAGTCAGGAGGCATAAATTCCGTGATAAATTACATAAAATCCCTGTTTTTAGGGATTATAGAAGGTATAACAGAGTGGCTCCCTATTTCAAGTACCGGTCATATGATTTTAGTAAATGAGTTTACCAAAACCACATCCGGATTTTTAACAAGCGATGTTTATCTTTATGTAATACAACTTGGTGCAATTTTAGCCATCGCAACCCTCTATTTTAAAAAGCTAAACCCCTTTTCCCCATCAAAATCAAAGGAGGAAAAGCAAGACACCTGGCAGATGTGGTTTAAGGTAATTGTAGCCTGTATTCCGGCGGCAATCTTAGGGCTTTTGCTAAACGATTATATGGAGAATTTTGAAAATCCATATGTCATAAGCGGAACTTTGATACTCTATGGTATACTATTTCTCTTTATTGAAAGACGAAATAAAACGGCAAAAATCACGGCTATGTCGGATATGACATATAAGACCGCAATTTTAATAGGGTTTTTCCAAGTCCTATCCATCGTCCCCGGTACATCACGCTCCGGCTCGACAATCCTTGGTGCTATGATTTTGGGTGCAAGCCGTGATATTTCTGCAGAGTTCTCATTTTTCCTTGCAATCCCTGTGATGTTTGGAGTAAGTATCTTAAAGCTTCTAACCCACGAAGGTGCAATCTCACCTACCGAATGGGGGCTTTTGATAACGGGAATGGTGAGTGCTTACTTAGTATCGATGGCGGCGGTTAAATTCTTGGTAAACTATGTCAGAAACCACGACTTCAAGGTTTTTGGGATTTACCGGATTATACTGGGTGTAATTGTAATTGCTTGTGGACTTATCGGTATAATATAAAATAAAAAGAGAGTTTTTAAAAACTCTCTTTTTATTTTATTTCTAATTTCTTTTTTATCGATCTATGGGATGTCAAAACCTCAATTTCCGGGTTTCCTTCTTTTGCAGCCCGAATAACCTCCGATAAGGCATCCATATCAAAATCATCCACTGCCATATAACGTTCCACACCATTTGTCAGAGTGATTAGGAAAATTTCCGAGTGCTTTAACATTCCCGAATATTTATCCTTATATTCGACGTACACTTTTGAAAACTCGCCCTCAGGGTTTGCCTTTGCGATATATTTTGCCGAACCAAGAGATAGACTCTTTATATTTATAAATGCGATTTTTGAATTTTTAACCTTTTCAGGTATAAATTCTCCGATAAAACCTTTATCGGTTCTGAAAGGGAAAAAACCGTTTTCCCAATATCTTAAATATATGTATAATTCGTCATTTCCTATAAAGGTGGGTATAACCGAATTGATTTTTATAATAGTATATACCACACTAAAAAGACAAGCCACCAGATACGCTAAAACATAAACATAACTTCTAACTATCAGGCTATATATTGCCATAATAAAGGCAACGCACCCAACAGCACCAAGAAGGGCAATAATAGTTATGCCAATTATCCGTTTCTTTTTTTCTAAAATGGCTTTATTCTGAAACTCCATCATATCACCTCTTCTGACTATTATAGCAAATCTCATCTAAATTGTCAAATTTTAACCCATTCTACTTCTTTTTACCCTTTTTAAATACCACGAGTTTACTTGCCACATAGTTTAAAATTATAACGAGAATATTTGAAATAATCTTCCATAAAGTCCCTGACATCGCCATTTTATCCACGGCAATATACATAATCAATACATCCAACACTCCGGTCAGCAGTCGGAAAAAGAAGAAGGAAAAAGCTTCTTTTACGGCCGCTTTTTTGGTGGTGGTTTTACTCTCAAATACATAAACCTTGTTAGTTACAAAGGCAAATAGAATTGATAAAACAAGTGCGACTACAGTTGATGCCATATTGCTTATGCCAAAAACTTCATACATCAAAAAGTAGCATATGATATTTACAAGTGTCGTCAAGCCCCCAAAAATAAGATACAATATTATCTCTTTATATTTTTTAATTAACTCCAAAATTTTTTTCATCATTCGTCACCTTTTAAATTTTATCTTTTAGTATTATACCACCCAGAATCCCTTATGTCAAATTCCGGAAAAATCTCTATTCCGACATATCCTGCTACCTCTTTATCAAATACTGTCGAAAACTTCCCTTTTTCCGACAATTCTTCCCTGATTTTTTTGAAGGAAAAATAAAAGTTTCAAGGGAATTAATAGGTTATAAGAAGAAAAAACAGGAGGAAAAACAATGAACATAAGACTAATTGGGGACAAGCACACCTTGCTTTGCTCTATTGATGGTGAGCTCGACCATCACCTTGCCGGGTCGGTTCGGGAAAGCATCGACCGAAAATTAAAAAGCACCAATGCGGTAAATATTATCTTTGATTTTACCAAGGTGGGATTTATGGATAGCTCCGGTATTGGGGTTATTATGGGAAGGTATAAACTATCCAAAATGCTTGGCGGAAAAGTTATAATTTATGGGGCAAAAAAGCAAACCAGACGCATAATAGAAATGTCGGGGATTGATAAAATCGTAAAGCTTTGCGATAAATTAGAGCAAGCTCTTGAACTAATTTGATGAATTGAGGTGATAAAGATGGAAAATATAATGTGTCTGGAATTTATAAATAACTCAGAAAACGAAAGCTTTGCAAGAATGGTTGCCACCGCCTTTATAACTCCCCTAAATCCTACCTTAGAGGAAATTGTAGAGATCAAAACTGCAATATCCGAGGCGGTTACAAATGCAATTATTCATGGCTATGAAAATAGCGTGGGGACAGTTCGAATGGAAGGAAAAATTTCAGGAAATACCATAGAATACATAATATCCGACAAAGGTCTTGGAATCAAAGATATCGAAAAAGCAAGAGAACCTCTATATACAGGAAAACCCGAGCTTGAACGCTCCGGTATGGGCTTTTCCATAATGGAAAGCTTTATGGATACCGTTGAGGTTTTAAGCACTGTAGGGCTCGGAACAACAGTAAAGATGACAAAGGTAATAGGCAAATGAGCGAAAACATTTTATTGCTGAAAAAAGCAAAAGATGGCGACAAATCGGCCGAGGATGAGTTAATAGAAAAAAATATGGGGCTGGTTATTACTGTTGCAAAAAAATTCACAGGTCGGGGAATCGATTTTGAAGACCTGACTCAAGTCGGTGCCATTGGGCTTATTAAGGCAGTAAAACGCTTTAATGACACCTTTGGTGTACAGTTTTCCACCTACGCCGTTCCTATGATTATGGGTGAAATCAGACGGTTTTTAAGAGATGACGGAATAATAAAAATAAGCCGCACAGTAAAGGAAAATGCAATAAAAGGATATCGTGCAGAGGAAATGCTCAGAAAAACACTAAAGCGTGACCCCACAATCAAGGAAATTTCTGCTGAATGTGGAATATTAGTTGAGGATTTAGTGGAAGCTTTTGATGCAACTACCATCCCCCAATCCATATACTATGAAAACGAGGATTCCAATTTTTCAGAAAAATTAAAATCCCCAGATTGTGAAACCCAAATCATAAACAAGGTTTTAGTCAGCGGTCTTTTAGATAAACTGCAAACCCGCGAAAAGCAAATTATAGTTTTAAGATATTTTAAGGAAAAAACTCAGGCTCAGGTGGCAAAAATAATAGGTGTCTCTCAGGTTCAGATCTCAAGAATTGAAAAAAAAGCATTAGAAAAACTAAAAAAAATGGCTACATGAATTCGGCATGGGTTTCGTATACTTTTATGGTATAAATCTTCCCGGGATTTAGAGGAATATAAATATTTAAAAAAGGCTTCGGGGAGTTATAGAAAAAATCAAAGCTCACGCTCCCCGAATCTACCGCAAAAACTTTGCTTTGTTTATTTTTAAAAATCATTTCGGTTTTAATCCTGTCATCTTCAAAAACCGAAATATAGGGGAATTCTGTGTTATTTAAAAAAGAAACAAAAGAAATCAATCGCCATCCTCTCCTTGAAAATTTATTTTACTATTATATTATGAGAAGTTGACATAAAAAGTGCAAAAAAATAAACCCCACGAAAACCGTGAAGCAGGCCGTATTCTTACCTGTAAATACAGGTGGGTTACTTCCCGAAAACTTTACATGTCCACTGGCAGTCCCGAAGGAAAGGAGGCATATGCGCCGTTTTAACGGAGAAAAGAGTCCCTTATAAGAAGTGTTGGTAAAAATTAAGCCTTACCACGTGAGTCACAGGGTAAATTCCAAACTTAAAAATTAAGTTTTACTATAGTTAGTATAACATAACTATTTTAGATTTTCAAGTACATTTTAATGAAGATAGCAATACATTTTCATTACAAAAATGTTAATTATTCGTCTGCCATTTCCTCATCTCTTCTTAAAAATTCCTCAAAAGCAAGTTGAAGTTCAGCTTCGTCTTCGATCATAATAAGTTCAGGGTCGTCAGTATCAATTCCCGAAACCTTCATCAAAAGAACTTCGTCTGATTCTTCATTATCCATAATCTCTAAAAGTGCAAAATATGTTTCATTGTTTAACTCAAAAACATCGATAGTTGCAAATTCAATCTGATTGCCTTGATCGTCTTCTAAAATTATGATATTATCTTCCATTTTTTCACCTCAAAAAATTTATTCTACTGTTATTTTAATATACTTTTTAAAAATTGTCAACCAGGATTTAAAAATAACTTACCTTTATGCGTTTTCCCATCATTTTAAGACACCTTGACAATTCCTCCACCAGATTCATCTTAATATTAAAATTTATCGGTAAATCCGGGTTTTGGTGTGCCGGGTTTATTGCCCTTCCAACAAAGAAGTTTATGTCGGTTGCCTCTTCAAACAAAAGTCGCGAAATTAAAGCAGCACCATCCCTTTTAAAGCTCCACTCTTCATAAAGGGTATTTTTATCAAGATAGTCCTTTGCATATTCTACCACCTTATTTATGGTTATAACCCCCTCGGTTACAAGGTCAACCCCTTCGATATGAGAAATAGGCGGAATGTCGTCTCTTTCATAGTTAAAGCTTGTCTTTAGCGGTTTATTTAAGTATTTTGCCGCAATCGACGAGGTTGTGCCGCCCGAGATAATATGTTTTCCTTCTTTCGAGAAAAATAGCGACATCATCCTGTCAGAATCATCACGATTATTGGGTGGGCCAAAAAGCAGGTTCATCGGCACTCTTCTTTTTATCTTCACAACGCACGCCGTTGCATCATCACCTGGCTTTTTATCATAGAGCTTATCACATTCGTCGATAAGAATTGTTGATAGTGTTTTTGCAGTAAAACCGCTTGGGGCAATGGTTTCTAAAAACTTAATAATCTCTTCCCGCTTCCAGCCGAAATTATATTCTGCACCAATCCCAGCATGAGGACATCCGTCGCTCATCCCGACAAATATATCGTCTTCTTTTAGCCTTATAGTGCTTTTATATATCTTTTTCCCATCAATGTTCATCTCGGTCTTAGGATAATCATAGTTTTCCCCATCACGAATAATTATAACATGCGGATTATCGTATTGGATAATATCTGCTGTCTCGTTTTCCTTAAGATGTATTATGGTAAAAGTTGAATATGCAACTCCCCTTACCGAGCAAACTGGCAAGGTTTCGGCAATAGTCTTTACACAATCCTCAATATCCATCCCTGCCGCCATCATAGTCGATATAATTTTCGAGGTAAGGGTGGATAAAATACACGCTTTCACTCCACTTCCCAAACCGTCGGCAAGGACAATAACCATTGAATTTTCGTTTTGCTCCACAATGTCAATATGGTCACCGCATAACTCCTCACCATAGTGGTTTATGCTGTTATAACCTATATCTGCACATAAATCATTCATCCGAAATAGACTCCTTTAGCTTTGATAATGCAATCTTTGTTTCGGCTGCAGTCTCGCCTAAAAGTGATGCTATCTCCTGAACTATACGCATCTGCTTTTCAACCACCTTATCAGCAACCTCAACAGTCTGTCTGCTAATATTTTCCTTCTTTTCCCGTTCCTTCTCTTCCTCAGTAACATCTCGCATAATACATATTAAAAGGCGAGAATCCTTATCATATACAATCGACTGCTCCACATATTTTTTGTATTCTGCCAAGTACACCTGTTGATCACGAAGGTCTAAACCTGTCATTTTAACATTGATAAAAGGCGTCGGGTCAAGGACTCTTACCACCATATCACCTAAAATGTCTCGGTCACTTCGGATGTTCATAATCCGCATAGCCGCATCGTTTATCTGCTGCACTTCTAAATCTTCATTCAAAACTATAAGTCCGTTTGGTGTGTTTTTTACTATAGTATCTGAAAAACTCTCGGCCTTATCCTTCAAAAATGGCAGACACATGGAAATCTCGGCTTTACCTTGAATAATCGCTGCCGCCTTTTCACGGCAGGTATTGTATCCGCAAGTGCCACAGTTTAGTTCATCGGACGGCTTAAATTTACCCATCTGCCTTAGCATACTGTTAATTTCTGATTCCGACGGAGTAGATAGCCTATGTTCAATAACCTCAAATCCCTTTTTTAAAGCGTTACTATCCGGCATTTTAACCTCAAAATCTTTTTCTCCGGCGTATCCTGAAACCGCCATATAATCCTTTATGGGCGAATGGCTGTATTTTTCCATTACAGGACCACCAACACAACTGCCAATGCACGCCGACATTTCAATAAAGCACTTGTGAACCTTCCCCTCTTCGATATCCTTTAGAGCATAGATACAGTTTTCCACACCATCTATCGCCATATATGTAAATTGGTGGGAATCCTTGGACATCGTCTTTAAGATGCCGCCCGTTGTTGGGAAGAATCTTGCTCTTGACTCCTCAGTCTTATCAAGCTCTCTTTCCAGCTCTATGTTTTCTTCCCTTAACCAATTAGTCAGCTCTTCAAAGGTCAAAACTGCATCAACTATGCCTTCATAATGCTCTGCTTCGTCTTTTTTTGCAACGCATGGACCGATAAATACCGTCTTACAGTTCGGATGCTCTTCCTTGATTTTTTTACAATGTGCCTGCATTGGCGACATAACATCTGCAAGGTACGGAAGAACATTTGGAAAATACTTCTGGATTAAAAGATTTACCGAATGACAACATGACGTTATTAAAATATCCCTGTCTTCTTCCTTTAAAATCCGCTCATACTCGGTCTTTACAATGGTAGCACCGATTGCGGTTTCCTCAACATCAAAAAAGCCCAGTTTTCTTAGTGCTCTCCTCATTGAATCTATCCCAACGCCCTCATAATTGGCTATAAATGACGGAGCTAACGATACAATCACAGGCTCACCGCTTGATAAAAACACCTTCACCTTTTCCACTTCGTTTACTATCTCCTTGGCATTTTGGGGACATACAACAAAACACTGACCACATAAAATACACTCATTCCCGATTATGTGTGCCTGATTTCCCGAAAAGCGAATAGCCTTAACAGGGCAATGCCTTATGCACTTATGACAGTTTTTGCAATTTGATTTTTTCAAGGTTAAACAATTAGGCATAATTATTCTATCCTTTCTATTTTATATGCTCATCTCAACAAAACAGTAGTTATCATCCCATTTAGGTTCCGGGCACCACACACATGGTTCTTTAAAGAATGATGCCGGCTCAACCCATGTAGCCTCACCTTCCGGAAGATGATGCGGTCCCATAAGATTTCTTAGGTTATTTGTAAGTGTGAATTTTACTTTTACTGTCCCCGTCACTCCAAAGTCACCCAAAGGCAGACGGTTATCGGTCAGCATAACTTTTTCCGTCCCTAAAATTTCAACTTTTACCGCATTTACACCCTTCATTTCCAGTTCAAGAACCGGATTTTCACCACAAATTTCAATCTCACCCTCTAAGACCATCTCTCCTGCAAAGAAGGGATAACCCTGGCGTTCAATATTTTTTAAAGTTACCCGGTCTTTTGGCGTAGAAATCTTAAAATCACCAAAATATCTTTCGGCTCTGAGTCTTAAATTTTCCCACTCGCCATCGGTTTTAACGCTAAAGTCACCCAAAAGATATATCGGCTCAATTTCTATATCATAAACAAGCTTATTCTTCTCGCCCTCAAAAACCTTGGCTTTTTTAAGGTTTTCATAAAGGGTATCCGACTGAACAAAATCACAGTCAAAGGAAATCTTGTTCTTACCCTTTTTAATATATTTCTCAATAGATATTTTTCTGAAATTTTTATCAATTATAAATCCTTGCTCAACCTTTAAAATTTCATGGTCATTTACATAAATTTTGAAATTTTCCGGGTTTTCTACCACAAGAAATAACTTTTTGGGGATATCCTCAATCGTAACGAAATAATCCTGATGGATTTTTACCAATCGCTCCAGTTTATTTGCCCTCTCCGATATGTTCAAAACATACCCGTTTTTCTCCTCTAATTTACCGTCAAAATAATAGTCGCACATATCAAGGGTTAAAAGATTTTCAGAGCTTTTTATAATCTTAAATTCACCACTCGGGCAAATCAGGGTTGACGGCTCCTGATTTTTAACTATATAGTCCTTCCCGTCATCTATAACCATAAGACTTCCCCATGGTTCAAACTCATAGTCGGACGAGAACTCCTCAAGCTCGCCTGTATAGATATTCATTTTTCTTCCCGAAACATTTATCTTGGAAAGCTTTCTATCCTCCGATGAATTTACAAAATAATGGGCAGTAAAATCCTCAAATTCTCGCTTTAGGTATGTAATGTCGGCTCTGTCAATAACCGGATTTTCGGCTAAATCCTCAACTTTGGAAATCACCCCGCCCGACATCTCAAATTCTTTTAGTAGCCTCTTGGTGTTTTCTAATAGAACATCTCCAACAGGGGTTATTATGGTACTATACCTTTGCATACCAATTATCATTTCACCATTTTCCACTCTCGCGTGTCGCTCCATAATAGTTTCATCACCCAAGTGGTAGGCAATATGTTTTCCTTCCAATTCAGCCATAACATTTAAAAGCTCGCTATTTAATTCGTCTAACCCCTCGTTTTTATCGTTATCAAACAAGGTCCACGCCGTAGTCTGGGGATGAATTAAAAGCACACGGGCGGTCTTTTTTCCATCCGCCAAAACCATACCAATTCGGGACAGGGCGTCGATAAGTTTTCCGTATTCTGACCACCACGGCTGTTGAATATACATTGCCGGTGGATAGTCACGTTTTCTCTGCCCTCTTATGGAATAGCCCTCTAAATGCTGACATAAAAGGTTTATTCCATGGACCATCTGCCATTCATAAATCCCCTTCAACTCTGCAAAGCTCACATTATGCCCGCATAAACCAAAAGTTTCCGCTATAACAAATTCCTTACCCAACTGCTCAGCAACCGACGACACCTGCATAGGGGTAAGACAGTTAAATACAGGTCTTCCAAGCCAGTCCATACCGGGGTAATCAAAATATTCAAAATGAGGCATGCATGCACCGTTTGGGGTTAGCTGCTCAACTAAGCTCTCCTCCAAAACCATATGGCCTGTTAGCTTATATCCACATTCATGACACTTTTCATAAATCTGCTTTAAAAAGGCATCAGAAAAAAGGTCGGTCACAAGTTTCCAAAACTTCACTCTGGTATCTTTATAGTCCCTTATCGGCAAAAAGAGCTCCTCTAAATGCTCTAAAATGTCCTCATTATACCTCTTTTTATACTCGTCTTCGATTAAAAAACTCCAGGGAATACCATCACGGGAAATCTGCGGTTCATCTGTGAAAAATCCGGTTAGACTGTTTTTATACCGCTCATAATACGGCTTATACGCAACCTCAATAAACTCCTTGATCGCCTTTTTGTTCATTGTGTCAACGTAATATGGGTTTACATCAAAATAAAACCAGTGCTCGCCTGATTTTCCAATCACATTTTTTTCGGGTTTTTCATCCGACATTCTTATGTACTTTTGCTGATATTCAAGCCCCAAGTCGGTAACCTTACTGTTTCCAAACCCTGACGGCCAACCGTTTTCGTCATATGCCCAAGGGTACATCCCAAGTTCATCGGCCTTTTTTATTGACGCATCAACATTTTGAAACCATTCTTCCCCCATATACTCGGTCTTTAATCCGCCACGGGCGTGCATAAAAAAGCCGCCGATTCCGGCCTCATCCATCTTCTCTATCTGCCGGACTGTTTCGGGAACCTCTAATTTGTCATTCCAGCTCCAGAACGGTATGGGACGATATTTTTTCGGAATATTTTTAAAGTCCATTTCTAGCCTCCTCTTTCCTTAGGATTTTTCGTCTTTCACGTCTTATTAGTGCCTCCTCATATTCCCTAACTTCTTCCTCGCTCTCCAAGATAAGCTCAGGAACTTTTTGGGGGCGTTCATATTCATCTAATGCCACCATAACAATAAACGCTGTATTTATCAGTTTCTTTTCACCGCTTAACTCCTCAACATAGGCTGTTACTTTTATCTCCATTGAGGTGTTTCCAGCATAGGTAATCTTTCCCAAAATCAAAATAGTATCATTTGCACGGGCAGGAGCTTTAAATTCAAGCATATCCACTGCCGCTGTAGTCACATTGCATCCCGAGTGTCTTCTTGCCACAACCGCCGCAACCACGTCAATCCAGCTCATTATCTGACCGCCAAAGAGTCGGTTATATCCGTTTAGGTTTCCCTTGGTCAAGATATGAACCTGCTCGGTAATTGAATCTGATACTCTTTTTTCCATTTGATTTTTCCTTTTATTTATTTATTATCTCTCCGGTTTTTCCGTTATATAAAATTACACCGTAACCGCCCCCGAAATCCCCGCCGTCGTCTATATATTTTATAAAATTTCGTCTTAGGGTGTTGTCAGCTGGCAAACCCTCAGTCGTCCCCTCATACATTTTATTAAAGACTCTCCAGCAATCGGTAAAAGATTGGCCATCGCTCTTTGAGTCTATTATATCAAAAAGGTTTGCAAAGTTATAAAGATTTGAACCTTTCGGATAAACCTTTTCAAGATAGGGTTTATAAAATAGCCAGGTATAGCTAATTATCGGGATTATATCGCCATGAAGCTCGTTTTTAAAAAACTCATACGCTTTTTTAAATGAATCCATGCAAACATCGGTTGTAAGACTACCGCTCGACGGAATATGACAATAATATACCGTATCCCCTTTTTTTAATGTGTGTTCGCCACATGAATATTCGTCATATATAAAAGACGTAATTTCATACTGAAACCTTCCAAGGGCAAACATATTTAAGTCGAAAAACAGGAAAAACCAGTCGGTAAATAACCCAAAAATGTCATAAACATCTTTGCATTCCTTAAGCTTATAGACAAAATCCCGCATCGATGCAAAGAATACATCTTCTGAGATTCCATTTTCTTTGTAGTTTTCATATAGCTTTGGAATAGCGTTTACCCAGCCAAGAAGTCTTGCCGTCTTTTCATCAATTTCCGGAATCTTTTCATGGACACTTTTAATAAAATCCTGTGCTTTTTGATAGGCTATCTCACGGTCATCGCCTGTATATTTAAAAAACGGCTTCGTGTTTAGCGACATAGTATATTCTTCGACCAACGACTCAATTTTATGTAAATATTTTTGGTTAAGGTCAATTATATATCGGGCGTCCTCTTTTTGGAATCCGATTTTTTCTAAAAATTCTTTAGTTAGCATTTTCATTTTTCCTTTCTCCGGCATTGTATCTAATTTTATTTTAAAAATAGTTCACAATTTAGGTACCACCTAGTTACCTAATCATTGTAGTGATTTTCTCTAAAATTATCATTATAACAAATAAATAAATTGGAATAAATCGAATTATATAACTCATTTTTATATAATTACGCTTATACAAATACTCTGAAAACACAATACTTAATATCACAATAACCGGCATAAATAATCCAATATAGCAAATTACGTTTGTCAAAACAATTACAGCTATATTTGTTTCATCAATTATTCCCACAATTCCCATATAACACATAAAGCAGAATGTTGACAACGGAACATATAAACAAGCTAAAATTCTGTTTAATACTTTGTTTTTGTCCATCTTAATAACCTCAATTCTTTTTAGCTAAATAGTTTTAACTCTGTTAAATCTATTCTACCACGCCGACACCTCTATTTCAAGCATTTCTAAAATGCCTCGTAACTATAATCTTTATCAATTTTTGAGAAACTGTCTTCTAAATCCTTAGTATAGAAAACTTGTCTATCGTCGGTTATAAATATGGCTGAAACCTTATATTTTTCAATTAGCTCCTTGGATTTATCAAACCCTAAAACAAAGCATTTTGTGGAAAGATAGTCGCCTAAAGTTGCGTCTTTTGAAATAATCGTCACCGACTTTAATCCTGACTCTGCCGGGTATCCGGTTTTTAGGTCTAAAATATGATGATACCGTTTCCCTTCCACCTCAAAATACCGCTCATAATCTCCCGATGTGGTAACAGCCCTGTCTTTAACCGAAACTATACCCATATAAGAATCCTCCAAATCAGGGTTTTTTATCCCAATCCGCCAGGGAGTGCCCGCCTCATTTTCGCCTTTTGCATAGACACTTCCACCAAGGTATATGAGTGCGGATTCCACCTTTTCCTCGGTTAGAATTTTTACAATTCCATCTAGAATATAACCCTTTGCAATACCACCAAGATTCACCTTTTGGTTGACAAGAGTCCATGCCCCATCCTCAGAATTTAAAGTTATGGGATAGCTCTTGCTTTTTGCTTGGGAGATTTTTTGTGGGTCAGGAAGGATGCTTTCCGCCTTTGCCATATCCCATACTTCAATCAAATCTCCGCAAAAAGGGTTAAAGAAAACTTCGTCCGAAAGCTCTTGGGCTTTTTTTAGTATATCTTCGGTTTCAGGAGAAAGTCTTACCCTCTCCCCCGAATTTAGTCTTGAAATCTCACTTTCCGGTCTGGTTAAAGATAAAAGGCTATCCATTTTATATATGTATTCTTTGCATTTTTTTAAAGCATGATCGTTTTTATGATAAATCCTTATCTCCGACACAGTGCCAAGGGCATCATGGATATACACCGAGTGTTCTTTGGTTCGTGGAAAAAGAATAATCACCGCCGCAATAACAACAATAATCACTGCAAAAATAGTCGTTTTTTTCATATTTAACCTCATTTATCGTCATTTGTTTTATTATACCAAACATAGTGAAAATTTTCAATAAAAATGAGCAAGAATTTACGAATAAATCCTTGCTCATTTTAAAATTAAATTATCTTTTCTAAAATCTTATTGCTTCTTTCAATGAACTTAACCATTTCCTCAGCCGACAAAGGCTTATTTGAAATCATGGCAAGGTCATATAAATGCTCACAGACCATCTTTTTATCATTTCCTTCTAAACTCGACAACTTCTTTACAATCGGATTGTTTCTGTTTATAACAAGAGTATAGTCATCGGTAAACATTCCACTCATTCCGGCAAATTGCTGACCGTATGACTTATAAATCTCCTGCATTCTTCTTGACTCTTCAGAAAGAGTCATCATTGCAGGGACCGATTCGTTTTTGAGCGACTGAACCTCGATTTTTAAATCTTCTTTTGAAAGTTCACTTTTAAAAAGCTCCGTAATTTCCTTATCGAATTCCTCGTCCTTTTTATCCTCACCCTTTAGGCTATCCGAAATATCCGAGTCAATTCTTCTAAACTTTACCCCTTCCTCCTTCATTTCCACAAAGGAGATAAAATGGTTATCAATCATCGCGGGAAGAATAACTGCGTTTTGACCCTGCTCTTTAAAAAGACTTATATACTGGGCTTGCTGAACCTCATTTGAAACGTAATATACGTCCTTTTTGTCCTTACCTTCCAGGTACTCAGAAAGAGTGATGTATTCGCCGTTTAAATCCTTATAAATCATCACGTCCTTAACCTTATCGTAGAACTTTTCGTCACGGATGCAACCGTATTTTATGAACATATTTATGTCGTCCCAGTAAAGGTTATAGTTTTCTCTTTCCTTTTTATAAATCTCTGATAGTTTGTCTGCCACCTTCTTTGTGATATGAGCAGATATCTTTTTAACATATCCGTCGTTTTGTAAAAAACTTCTTGATACATTAAGTGGTAAGTCTGGGCAGTCGATAACGCCTTTTAGGAGCATCAAAAATTCAGGGATTACTTCCTTGACATTATCTGCCACAAAGACCTGATTATTATATAACTTTATCTGTCCCTCATTGGTTGCAAATTCATGGTTCAGTTTTGGGAAATATAATATGCCTTTTAAATTAAACGGAAAGTCAACATTTAGATGAATCCAAAAAAGTGGCTCTGAAAAATCCATAAAGACTTTACGATAAAAGTCTTTATATTCCTCATCCGTGCAGTCTTTTGGTGCTTTTACCCACAATGGAGACACGTCATTTATAGGAGTTTCTTCTTTTTCATCCTCCCCTTCATTTTCCTGTCCCTCAATGGTTAAATATATCTCACAAGGCAGGAACGAGCAGTACTTTGATAAAACTTGTCGTACAGTAAACTCTTCTAAAAATTCTTCGCTGTCCTCTGCAATTTCTAACGTAATTGTAGTACCTCTTTCGGTTCTTGTTCCCTCGGTCAGGTCATATTCCATACTGCCATCGCAAAACCACTTTGCGGGTTTCTGACCTTCCATATAGGAAAGAGAATCAATGGTTACGCTCTTACTCGGCATAAATGCAGAATAAAATCCCAAACCGAAATGTCCAATAATTCCACCGTCTTTATTGTCTTCGTCCTTATATTTTTCCAAAAAATCGCTGGCACCCGAAAAAGCAATCTGGGTAATGTACTTGTCGATTTCCTCAGCAGTCATACCAATACCGTTATCCACGATTTTCAAGGTTTTTTCCGCTTTATTCACTATTACATCAATTCTGAATTTTTCATCTTCTGAAAGTTTTGCCTCGCCGATTCCTGCGAGCTTTTTTAACTTTGTCACAGCGTCTGATGCGTTTGACACCAACTCTCGTAAAAATATGTCCTTATCGGAATATAACCATTTTTTTATAATCGGAAATATATTTTCCGAACTTACTGAAATATTTCCTTTTGCCATTAAAATCAGTCCTTTCTTTTCTATAAATTTTAGTATAATACTAAAAAGTTACTTTGTCAACGAAAATTAGCACTCTTTTTAGATGAGTGCTAATTTTTTACAAATTATTCATAAATTTTCAAAAAACCTCTAATAGAAACCTCGCCCGACGATAAAGAAATTATCTCGTCTTCTCGCCTGACGTTCAACTCGCCCGAATCGGTAATACCACATGCATATGCTAAATATTCTTCATTCGGCGTTATGACTCTTACCTCCCGATTTAAGGTTATGCATCTTTTTTCATAGTCGCTTTTTACAGCTAAAAATCCTGACTTTAAAAATGTTTCATACACCTTTTCAAAGTCCTCCAAAAAGCTTTTTAAAATGTCTTCTTTTTTAATTTCTAGCCCCGACTCCGCCTCTATTGATGTTGCAATAGCCGAGATTTCATCAGGAAACCGGTCATTTTTAACATTTATTCCAATACCCAATATCACATGGTTTTTTCCGTCTTTTACCACTAATTCTGTAAGTATCCCTGACACCTTTTTAGAATTTATCAAAACGTCATTGGGCCACTTAATTCCGGCACAAATACCCGACACTTTATCTATTGCATTTAAAACTGAAAGCCCTGCTAAAAGTGTAATTTGCGATAAATTATCAGGCGAAATCTCAGGCTTTAAAAGAACCGAGAAATATAGACCTCCTGAGTTTTCAGAGTGCCATTTCCTGTCCCCTCTACCTCTGCCTTTTAATTGTTTTTTAGCTACAATTACTGTCCCTTCAGGCATATTGTGATTTTCTTTGGCAGTTTTATTTGTTGAATCCAAAACATCAAAGACAAGAATATTTTTACCAATATATCGGGTGTTTAAATCCTTTATTTTTTCCAAAATTTACCTCACTCTACACGGGGGGTATACTATCCGGGTTTCAACCTCAAATACCCCCGCATCTATTTTATATTCTATTGCCTTCATTTTTGTAAATGAACTGATTAAGTTGGTGTTCGGAAGACAATTTATTGTCATATCCTCACCCTTATCACTCTCGATTTTACCCAAATCCCCATTTGCGGCAACCGAGCAATCATAGGCCACACAAGATATATCCGACGTGATAATGTGCCGTCTTATCTGACCGTCGTCAGTTGGGATTATAGTGGTTTTCACTTCAATCCCATTTATTGGCGACCACCGAACAAAAATGCTCCCGTCTTCATTTATCCTCTCTTCCAAGTTTTCAGTCCTTACATAATACCTTCCGTCGATATAAAAACTTAGCATATTATCGCTTGCGGCACTCTCTATTCTATCCATAGAGCGAGGGACACTAAACCCGAATTTTGATGAGTAGGTGAATTTAAGATATTTTTCCTTTATGTGTGCCGCAATAAATGATATCGACTCTGCCGCAGTCAGGGCATAAACATCTCCACCAACTCGCTGAATTACCATCCCTGCCTCAGGAATTTTCCTGATTTTTTCAAGGCTCGGCAGAGGTTCTGCTTTCACTTTAAAGAATTCGTGGTCATCAGGAAGTGACAAAATCAGGAATGACTTTAGTGCCCAGTAAGGTGAGCCAAAGGCATTATATTCCTCTGCCATATTGATGTTTCCGTAAGCATAACCAATAGTTAAAATACCGTCGTTATCAAAAATCGGCTGATTCATCCAATACTCGATATTTCTTGCGATTATCCCCTTCATTACCCCCATAGAAAACGGCTCGATTCCGGCAAAAATGCAGGCACTAAAGAATGCACACTGAGCAAATCTGTATGTAAGGGATCTTCCATAGGGCAGTGCCGACCCATCTTCTGCAAACCAATATATAAAATCCTTGGCAAATTCAGTTGCTCTTTCTTTGAAAAGTCTGCTGTTTTCAGGGTCGTCTTTTTCCATGACCTTTGCATAAATAAGACCGTAAAAATAGATAGCAAAAGGGACGTAATAATCGACTCTCCAGCTTGGTCCATCGCTATACCAACCATTGCTGCGGTAATAGGAATTTATATCGGAAATTGCCGCATCAATTTTTCCTTGGTCGTATTCTGCACCCACATTTTTAAGTCCAAGATTTACAATTACCGGAAAGAACTTCCAGTTACAGGGGTACATATCAAATTTATTTATCTGCCAAAGCCATTTGGTGAGGTTTTCCCGTTCTCTTTGACTCATCGGCTCCCACACCTTATCAGGGGATATGATTAGGGAAAGGCCAATCGCTGCCATCTCAACGAAATTCTGATTACAGCAGGTATAATCGCCAAAATATTCAGGGTGATTAGGGTCGGTTCCGTTAATTAAACCTTTTAAGTAGATTTTATCAAAATCCGCCATTTCGTGGCCGCCTGCCCAAAGTGGGGCTAGTCCCCAAAGCGGTCTTGAGAAGCCTTCCGTCTTACTGGCTTTTTCTCCGTAGTTTCCAATATGCACTCCACACTCTACTTCAGCAAAACCCTCGCTATAGTATTTTCTCAATGGCATTAAAATCTTTTCAAGGCACTTTATATAGTCATTTTTATTTTCTAACATTTAATCATCTCCCATGGGATTTATCATATAAATTATATGTTTTTTTATATTGGGTGTCAAGTATAAAAATAGTGCGGATAAATCCGCACCATTTTTTACATCATTGGTATCTCTTTAATGCTTATTACTTTACCATCTTCCAAGCTAAAGAAAAACGGCATTTTAGGTTGAGAATTTTCATATGTACCTAAATACTTAATAAAATCATCCTTGTTTTTGGTAGAGACATTTCTGTCTGAACCCTCTTTTACAAAATCGTTCTTCCAATCGATAAAATTATAAGTGGTATCTTCAGTTATGGTATATTCTTTCAGTTCGGTTTCAGGGTTATTGATATAGTAACCATTTATCAAATCAGTATCCTTTAACCCAAGTTCTGAAATTATGTCTTCGTCTTCGGGTGTAACATATTCCACAACATCAACTATAATTTTATCGTCTTTTATTTCATATAAAAGGGCACAAACCTCAGACTTTTCCTCTTTGATTTCCTTATTACAAGCAGAAATTGAGAAGATGCATATTGTTGCAAAAATCAACGTTAAAAGCTTTTTCATGTTAACTCCTCCTTTTCAAAAGAGAATATATCTATTTATTATGCATTTAGCGCCTGCTCTAAATCCGCAATCAAATCGTCAACATCCTCAATGCCAACGCTCAAGCGGATTAAATCGGGTGATACGCCTGCTTCTTCAAGTTGTTGTTCTGTAAGCTGTCTATGAGTATGGCTTGCAGGGTGTAAAAGACATGTTTTTGAATCTGCAACGTGGGTCGCAATTGATGCAAGTTTTAATTTGTCCATAAATGCAATAGATTCATCTCTTCCGCCCTTTAAACCAAAGGCAAGCACACCGCAGGTACCATTTGGCATATATTTTTGTGCCAAATCATAATATTCATCGTCCTCTAAACCTGCATAATGTACCCATGCAATTTTTTCGTGGTTTTTAAGATATTTTGCTACTGCCAATGCATTAGAACAATGACGTTCCATTCTTAAGTGCAATGTTTCCAAGCCTAAATTTACATAAAATGCGTTCTGAGGTGACTGAATTGCGCCGAAATCTCTCATAAGCTGAGCTGTGGCCTTTGTAATATATGCACCTTTTCCGAATCTTTCGGTGTATGTGATTCCGTGATATGAATCGTCCGGAGTGGTTAAACCCGGGAATTTATCGGCATATTTATTCCAATCAAAGTTTCCGCTATCAACAATGCATCCTCCAACGCCAACACCATGGCCGTCGATATATTTTGTTGTGGAATGTGTAACAATATCAGCTCCCCATTCAAAAGGACGGCAGTTGATTGGTGTTGCGAATGTGTTATCTACGATTAGCGGTACTCCGTGAGAATGTGCTAATTTTGAAAACTTTTCAAAATCAAAAATTGATACTGTAGGATTTGTTATTGTTTCACCAAAAACTGCCTTTGTATTTGGCTTGAAATACTTTTCAAGTTCTTCTGCCGGCAATGTCTGGTCAATAAATGTACATTCAATTCCCATCTTCTTCATTGTAACCCCAAAAAGATTATAGGTTCCGCCATAGATTGAAGATGATGCGATGAAGTGGTCACCTGATTCACAAATATTAAAGATTGCATAAAAATTTGCAGCTTGACCGGAAGATGTGAGCATTGCGGCACATCCGCCTTCTAAATCGCAGATTTTGGCTGCTGCTGCGTCATTGGTGGGGTTTTGGAGTCTTGTGTAGAAATATCCTTCCGATTCCAAATCAAAAAGCTTTCCCATTTCGTCACTTGTTTCATATTTAAAAGTAGTGCTTTGAATTATCGGCAGTTGTCTTGGCTCGCCGTTTTTCGGAGAATATCCGCTTTGTATACATTTAGTTCCTGATTTCATAAATATCTATCCTTTCTTTATACCTTTATTGATATTTTATAGACTTCCTTCGCTTTTGTCAAGTAAAAATGTATATAATGTAAAAACTTCACAAAACCCATACAAAAATGTTGACATATACCATAAAAAATGATAATATAATAAGTAACATACGAGGTAGAGGTGCGTTCTTTATCAGTACCCATATTCAGGTAACGGCAACCGTAGATATGGCGAAAGGAAATGACGCCGAGGCGGTAAACTGTCCGTTTGGTTTACTTTGCCGGTTGTAATGTTAAGAGCATTACGATTGTCATCATAAATTTATGATGGAGAGCTACTTGCAAAATATGCTTTATATGGGCAATAGTTCTTTCTCTTATGTTTTAGACTATTGTTTTTTTTGTAAAAAGAAAGGAATTGAGGAAAATGAAAGAAAACTACAAAGTTGGTATTATCGGTGCAACAGGTATGGTTGGCCAGAGATTTATCTCGCTATTGAAGGACCACCCCTGGTACACAATCGAGGTTATAGCCGCATCTCCAAGAAGCGCCGGCAAAACCTATAAAGAAGCCGTTGGAAACCGTTGGGCAATGGAGGATGAAATCCCCGAAAACATCGCTAATATGGTTATAATGGACGCAACAGGCGACATTGAAAAAATTGCAGCCGCAGTTGACTTTGTCTTCTGTGCAGTTGATATGAAAAAAGACGAAATCAAGGCATTGGAAGAGGCTTACGCTAAAGCTGAGTGTCCTGTTGTATCTAATAACTCAGCTCATCGCCACACTCCTGACGTTCCAATGATTATTCCGGAAATAAATGATGACCACGCCGAGATAATTGAAGCTCAGAAAAAACGTCTTGGCACAAAAAGAGGCTTTATCTCAGTTAAGTCAAACTGCTCACTTCAAAGCTATGTGCCGGCTCTACACCCTCTAATGAAATATGGTGTTACAAAGTGTCTTGCAACAACTTATCAGGCAATTTCAGGTGCCGGTAAGACCTTTGAAACATGGCCTGAAATGATTGATAACATGATTCCATATATCGGTGGCGAAGAAGAAAAGTCAGAAATCGAACCATTAAAGATTTGGGGTAAGATTGACGGTGATAAGATTGTTCCATCAGACGGTCCCGCAATCACAACCCAGTGCTTAAGAGTTCCGGTTTCAAACGGACATATGGCGGCAGTTTTCGTATCATTCAAAGAAAAGCCATCGATTGAGGAAATCAATGAAGCATGGAAAAACTTCAAGGGTGCTCCACAAGACCTAAACCTTCCTCACGCACCAAAGCAGTTCCTACACTACTTTGAAGAGGATAATAGACCCCAGACCAAGCTTGACAGAAATCTTGAAGGCGGTATGGCTGTATCAATCGGACGTTTAAGAGAAGATTCACAGTATGACTATAAATTTGTGTGCTTATCACATAACACTCTTCGTGGTGCTGCCGGCGGTGCAGTCTTAATGGCAGAACTTTTAACCGCCAAAGGTTACATGGACTAATTGATTTTAAAAAGGAGATATTATTATGAAGACATTACCTTTCGAGGGCTCAGCTGTTGCTATTGTAACACCCTTTAATGAGTCAGGAATAGATTTTGAAAAGCTGGGCGAATTGATTGAGATGCATATTGCCAACAAGACTGATGCAATCGTAATTGCCGGAACAACCGGTGAAGCATCAACAATGCCCGACCCCGAGCATTTATCATCCATTGAATATACAGTAAAAAAAGTTGCGGGAAGAATCCCTGTAATTGCGGGAACCGGCAGTAACGATACAGCCCACGCTATTGCACTTACCAAAGCCGCAGAAGACCTTGGTGCTGATGCAATCCTATCGGTAACCCCTTACTACAACAAGGCAAATCAGACAGGACTTATAAACCATTTTAAGGCTATTGCAGAATCAATTAAGATTCCTGTAATTTTATATAACGTTCCGTCAAGAACAGGTGTTAACTTCTCAATTCCTGTTTTAAAGGAGCTTGCAAAGGTTGAAAATATAGTTGCAATAAAAGAAGCAAGTGGTAATATCGGCTACACAGCACAAGTTGCAGCAGAAGTACCTGAACTTCACATTTATTCAGGTAACGACGATATGATAGTTCCTATCATGTCACTTGGCGGAAAAGGTGTGATTTCGGTTGTTGCAAACATCTTGCCCGAAGAAACTCACGATATCTGTGATTTATATAAAAACGGCAAGGTTGAAGAATCAAGAAAATTACAACTAAAATATCTTGATTTAATAAACACACTTTTTATCGAAGTAAATCCAGTTCCTGTTAAAACCGCAATGAATATTTTAGGTTATAATGTAGGAAATCTTCGTATGCCACTAGGTGATATGCAAGAGGCAAATTTTGAAAAGCTAAACCAAACTCTAAAGGCCAATGGCGTTAAAAAACTCTGATTTATAAGAGGGGATACAAATGATAAATATAATTTTAAGCGGATGTAACGGTAAAATGGGAAGAGTAATCACTAGGCTTCTAGCTGAAGACGAAAACGCAAAAATCGCTGCCGGGTTTGATATCTCAGACTCACTTCCAAATACATATCCGGTATATAAAAACCCAACCGAGTGCACCGAAAAAGCCGACGTTTTAATCGACTTTTCGCATCCTTCGGCATTGGAAGGCGTTTTGGAATTTGCTAAAAAAACCTCTACACCGGCTGTTATTTGTACAACAGGGTTATCGGCAGATCAACGTGCGAGTCTGGACGAGGCGGCAAAGTCTATCCCTGTGTTTTTCTCAGCAAATATGAGCCTTGGCATCAATCTTTTGATAGCTTTAGCTAAAAAGGCAGCTATTATATTAGAAGACAACTTTGATATTGAAATTGTAGAGCGTCATCATAACCAAAAGATTGACGCACCGTCGGGAACTGCACTTGCTATTGCCGATGGAATTTCGGAAGTTTTAACCAACGCTAGCGAATACACTTACGACCGTCACAGCGTACGCAGAAAACGTCGTAAAAATGAAATCGGCATCCATGCAGTACGTGGCGGCACAATCGTAGGTGACCATGACGTAATCTTTGCCGGAAACGACGAAGTAATTGAATTAAAGCACTCAGCCGCAAGCAAGGAAGTCTTTGCGGTCGGTGCAATTAAGGCGGCAAAGTTTTTGGCCACCAAGCCAAAAGGAATGTACTCAATGAACGATTTATTTTCGAATTTTTAAATCCAATAGAATAAAAAAAGAATCCGAATCTGGATTCTTTTTTTATTCTTCTATATGCTCTATCCCCATACTGATTATCGTTCTTACATGGTCGTCTGACAACGAATAAAACACTGACTTTCCGTCACGTCTTGTCTTTACAAGCTTTGAGCGTTTTAATGCCGCCAACTGATGGGATATGGCAGATGGTGTCATCTTTAGCATCGCCGCCAGGTCACAGGTGCAAACTTCCGCTTCAAATAAAACAAACAAAATCTTCATTCGGGTGGAGTCGCCAAACATTTTAAATAGCTCCGACAAATCAAATATCTTTTCATCATCAGGCATCTTCTCTTCTATTATCTTAACTAGTTCCTCGTGTACTTCATTTACTTCACACTGTTCAAATTTTTTCATTTTCATTTCCCCTTTAGAGATTTTTTGTGTTAAGGGTACGAATAGCGTTTAAAACTGCCAAAACCATTACCCCAACATCGGCAAAGATTGCAACCCACATATTGGCAAGCCCCAAGGCCCCCAATATAAGACACAACCCCTTAACCCCTATTGCAAAATATATATTTTGATAAACTATCCTCATACACTTTTTAGAAATAGCAATAGCTTTGGGGATTTTTTCGGGGTTATCGTCCATTAACACTACATCTGCCGCCTCAATAGCACTGTCAGCACCAATGCCTCCCATTGCTATTCCAACATCGGCACGGGTTATGCTAGGTGCATCGTTTATTCCGTCACCAACAAAGCACACTGCCTCATTTTTACCCTTTTTACTAAGTATTTCCTCAAGTATTAAAACCTTTTTGTCGGGCAAAAGTTCAGAATAGACTTTATCTGTCCCTATTTCCTCAGATATTTTATCCGCCACCGTTTTCCTGTCCCCAGTTAGCATCGTGGTCGACTTAATTCCAATTCTTCTTAGCTTCTCAATTGTATTTCGAGCAGTAGGTTTTACGGTGTCGGCTAAAACTATGCTACCGATAAATTGTCCATCTTTTGCAACATATATTATTGTCCCTAAATCCAAAGATTTTTCAAATGTTATTCCCCGGCTTTCCATAAGCTTTTCGTTACCCGCTAAAACTTCGCTCCCGTCAATTATAGCCCTGATTCCATATCCTGAAATCTCCTCAGTTTCCGAAATCCTATCCTTATTAACTTCCCCTTTAAATGCGCGCTTTATAGAGTCGCTTACCGGGTGATTTGAATAGGATTCCGAAAGGCACGCATATTCTAATAACTCATTATTCCCGACTCCAACGGGATTTACTTTAACAACTTCAAATACGCCCTTGGTGACAGTCCCGGTCTTGTCAAAAACCACATGCTTTACTTTAGATAAAGTCTCTAAAAAGTTCGAACCCTTTATCAGTATACCTTCCTTACTGGCACCGCCAAGACCTGCAAAAAAACCAAGCGGTATGCTTATAACCAAAGCACAAGGGCAACTCACCACCAAAAAGGTAAGTGCACGGTATACCCATACCGAAAATTCACCGCCAAGTCCAATAAAAAGCCTGATAATTGGCGGAATAATGGCAAGGACCAGTGCTGAAATGCACACAAATGGTGTATAGACCTTAGCAAATTTTTTAATAAAGTTTTCCGACCTTGATTTTCTAAAGCTTGCATTTTCCACAAGCTCTAGGATTTTAGACGCTGTGGACTCCTCAAAATTCTTTGTTGTCCTAACCTTAATAACGCCTGATAGGTTAATATACCCTGCTAAAACCTCATCGCCCGAAACGGCATCTCTCGGCATACTCTCTCCCGTTAAGCACGCTGTATCAAAGGTGGTTTTCCCGTCAACAATTACCCCGTCTAAGGGGACTTTTTCCCCCGGCTTTACAAGAATTATCTCCCCAATTAAAACCTCATACGGGGAAACCACCTCAATATTACCATCTCTTATGACATTTGCATAATCGGGGCGAATATCCATAAGCTCTGAAATGTTTCTTCGGCTTTTCCCCACAGCATAGCTTTGAAAAAGCTCACCTATCTGAAAAAAAAGCATTACCGCCACACTCTCGGTATACTCACCCAAAATTATTGCCCCAACCGTTGCCACCGCCATCAAAAAGTTTTCGTCAAAGGGCTTTAGGTGAAAAATTCCCTTGACCGCCTTTTTTATAATATCAGCCCCAACTACCAAATATGCCGCCATATATAAAATAAATTTTAATTCGACTTTAATTGGCAAAAAAATTGCAAAGGTTACAAGAATTGCAGCAACAATAATTTTTATTAACGAACGTTTTTGCTTTCTGCTCATTTTAAAATCCCTCTTGAAATTATAGATAGATTTCCGAGTCAGATTCCACCTTTTTGCAGGCCTTTTTAACTTCCTTCATAACCGCCTTTTCATCGGCTCCCTCATCGAATTCCACAATCATCTTTAACGCCATAAAGTTCACAGTTGCATTCTTTACACCAGCGACTTTATTTGTCGCCTCCTCCATAAGATTTGCACAGTTTGCACAATCTACCTCAATTTTATATGTCTTTACCATTTACCTTCCCTCACTTTTTGTTATACGATTGAATGTTTGTTCAATCGTTTGTTTTATTATATGCTATTTTTCCAAATTTGTCAATAAGAATTTAAAAAAAGATGTTTTAAAAAACATCTTTTTTAATTATTATTTGCAAGCTTTGCACTCTGGTCTGCCGTAATTAAGGCATCGATAATCTCGTCAATATTTCCGTTCATAAACTGGTCTAACTTAAAGAGTGTCAGATTTATTCTATGGTCGGTAACTCTGCCTTGGGGGAAGTTATAGGTTCTTATTCTCTCGCTTCTGTCACCCGACCCCACCTGAGATTTTCTCTCATCGGCAATCTCTTTATGACGCCTCTCTTCCATAACCTCATAAATCCTCGACCTTAGGATCTTCATCGCCTTATCTTTATTCTTGAACTGAGATTTTTCGTCTTGGCACGATACTACAATTCCGGTTGGAAGGTGAGTGATTCTTACCGCCGAGTCGGTAGTGTTAACGCACTGTCCACCCGGACCGCCTGCACGAAAAACGTCAATTCTTAAGTCGTTTTGGTTAATCTCAACCTCAACCTCCTCAACTTCGGGAAGAACGGCAACTGTAACCGCTGAGGTATGGATTCTTCCGCCCGACTCGGTGCTCGGCACTCGCTGTACACGATGAACTCCGCTTTCAAATTTTAGTCTTGAATATGCACCCTGACCTTCTATCGAAAAACACACTTCCTTATATCCGCCGATATCGGTAGGGTTTGAGTTTAGAATATCAATCTTCCAGCGGCGGGTTTCTGCGTACATCGAATACATTCTCATCAAGTCTGCCGCAAAAAGTGCCGCCTCTTCTCCGCCCGTTCCGCCGCGGATTTCCACAATAACGTTTTTATCGTCATTTGGGTCTTTTGGAAGAAGCAGAATTTTTAACTCATCGGATATTTTATCTAATTTTTCTTCACATTCTGAAAGTTCTGCTTTTATGAGTTCCTCAAACTCTTTATCCTGACCAATCTCCAACATCTCTTTATCATCTTTGATGGTGTTTTTACAAAGCTTATATTCTCTGTATTTTTCAACAATAGGTGTTAAATCTGCATTTTCCTTACAAAGCTTTCGCCAGTTTTCCTGGTCAGCAATGACCTCCGGATCACTGATTTTTTCTTCCAAAACCTTTGCCCTTTCTTCTAAGCCCTCTAATCTGTCAAACATATTTTATTCTCCTCAATTTATAGTGTATAGGTAATTGTATGACAATTACCTCCCTCTTTTATGGAGGGTTCGGGGGTGCCAACCCCTGAGTTCGAATCTAAAATGACGATTTATTCGTCATTTTAGGCATAAATAAAAAGTTTCAACCTATTGGTTTTTAAATTTTTTGGAACTTTTTATTTTTTCCTATATTTTTTAATTGTAAAACTATAGTTTTACAATTACCAACTATAGTGTATAGGTAAGATATACATCTTTATAAAGCCTTGAAAAGCTGTCGTGGGATTCCTTCGCCCGCTTATAGTTATCAAAAAGTCCGAATACTGTCGGGCCCGACCCACTCATCAATGCCCCCAGTGCCCCGTTTTTTATCATCTTTTCTTTAATTCCCCGAATCATGGGATGAAGACTTATTGTGGCACTCTCCATTACATTAGAAAGTTCACCGGAAATTCCCGCCAAATTATCGCATTTTATGGCCTCTATCATTTTTCCCTGATTGGGGTGATTTTCAATCTCAATGCTATCTAACTTTTCATAGATAGTTGGGGTTGAAATGCTTATCGGCGGTTTTGCCAAAAGGACTATGTGTTTTTTAAGGGACTGTATCGGCTCTAACTTTTCACCGATTCCGCCACATAAAACCGTCCCACCGACTATACAATAAGGAACATCTGCCCCAATCTTTTCACCTATCCGGCATAATTCTTCTTCCGAAAGATAAGCATTAAATAGATAGTTTAGGGCAACGAGTACCGCCGCTGCGTTTCCGCTACCCCCGGCAAGACCTGCTGCTACCGGAATGTTTTTATGAATTAAAATCCGAGCTCCTCCCGAAATTCCGGTAGTTTCAAAGAAAAGCTTTGCCGCTTTATAGGCAATATTTTTTTCGTTTGTGGGAAGAAACTTTAAGTTGGTTTTAATCTCAATCCCCGACTCGGTTTTATCAACCACAACCAAATCAAAAAGATTTACCGTCTGCATAATGCTTTTAATCTCATGGTAACCGTTTTCAAGTTTTCCCAAAACATCTAAGGTGAGATTAATTTTAGCAAAAGACTTTAAAATCGCTCTATCGCCCTTTATCACCATATTCTCAGCAAGTAACATAGCTTATTCCCTTCCTACAAAGTGCTGTGAGACCGAGCGACTAACTCCTCAATCACAGAATCTTCAATCGCTTTTTCTACACCATTATTTTTTATATACATCAAATATTCAATGTTGCCTTCCGGTCCTTTTATGGGCGAAAATTCCAGTCCTTCCACCGAAAAACCATTCTCACAGGCAAAATCCACAATATTTCTTATAACAGAAAAGTGAACGCCGGAATCCTTCACAACGCCCTTTTTTCCAACCTGTTCGCGACCTGCCTCAAATTGCGGTTTTATTAAAGCCACAATCTCACCGTTGGGAGACAAAAGCTTCTTTGCAACAGGTAGCACCAGTCTTAGCGAAATAAAGGACACGTCAATTGATGCAAAATCTATATCCTCACCAATCTGCTCACGCTCCACATAACGGATATTGGTTCTTTCCATATTGACCACTCTCGGGTCTTGGCGAAGTTTCCATGCAAACTGACCATACCCAACATCTACGGCAAATACCTTTTTTGCACCGTTTTGAAGCATACAATCTGTAAATCCGCCGGTCGATGCTCCAATATCCATACATACTTTATCAGAAAGGGTGATGGGAAATTGCATCATTGCTTTTTCAAGCTTTAAACCACCTCGGCTTACATACTTTAGAGTTTCCCCACGAAGCTCCACATTCACCTTTTCAGGGTCGACCATTTGCCCCGCTTTATCGCACTTCTGGTTGTCTATATAAATCTGACCCGCCATAATCAAGGCCTTTGCCTTTTCACGGCTCTCGGTTATGCCTTTCTTTAAAATTAAATTATCTAACCTTATCTTTTCAGACATTCTATCTTCTCCTTAATAACAGCTGTGATGGACTCTTTATCCAAACGATAGTGCTTATCCAACTCCAAAACACTTCCATGAATAATCGGCTCTTTTGGAAAACCAAACCGAATGAGGGATGTGTCTATATTATTTTCCGAAATCACACCGGCTAAAATGCTTCCTATTCCGCAATCCTTACAATGGTCCTCGATAACGGCAGTAACCGGCAAGGAATTTTCTAAAATCAACTCTTTATCAAGCGGCAGAATTGTCGGTAACACCAAAACTGTTGCCGTTATTCCCAAAAGCTTTAGCTCATCTGATACTTCTTTCGCTCGTCCCGTCATTCTGCCAGAAGAAATGATTAAAACATCCTCGCCCTTTTTGATAATTTTACCTTTTCCAAACTCGAATTCTCCCACGTCAAACTCATCATTTCCCCTTGGGTATCTGATTGAAATAGGTGCATCGTGATGGTTTATTGCATAATCGAGCATCTCCTCAAATTCTTTAAATGAAGACGGTGATAAAATACTCATATACGGCATATCTGCCATGAAACTTATATCATATAGCCCGTGGTGAGTTTCGCCGTCGGCACCCACCACTCCCGCTCTATCTATACAAAATACTGTATGGAGTTTTTGCAGTGCAACATCGTGTAAAATCTGGTCATATGCTCTTTGATAAAACGAAGAATATATTGGAATAACGGGGACGAATCCCGAAATTGCAAGCCCTGCCCCCATAGTCACGGCGTGTTGCTCTGCAATTCCCACATCAAAAAATCTCTCAGGGTATGTGCTTTTAAAATCCATAAGCCCCGTACCGCTTGGCATTGCACCGGTGATTGCAACTACCTTCTCGTTTTTTGCGGCAATTTCCACTAACTTTTCGCCAAATACGGCAGAATAATCTTTTTTTGTCCTGTCTGTTACAATTTCTCCCGTTTCCACGTCAAACTTTGATATACCGTGGAACTTTTCCGGGTCATTTTCTGCGTGTAAATACCCCTTACCCTTAACCGTTTTAATATGTATAATAATCGGGTCAGGGTTTGACTTTGCAATCTCTAAAACGTTAATTAGCGCCCCCACATCATGTCCGTCTATCGGGCCAATGTAATCGAGTCCCAAATCATCAAAAAGGGTAGTTGGAAGGACTAGTTTTCTGATTCTTTTTTTAGTGCGTGTTATGAAATTTCTAAGACTTTCTCCACCAAGAGGCATCTTATCCAAAAGGTCGCCAACCTTACTTTTTGAGCGATAATACCCTTTTTTAGTACGAAAGCTGCAAAGATATTTAGACACTGCCCCCACATTATCCGATATGGACATCTCGTTATCATTTAATATTAAAATCAGCTTTGACTTATACTGTCCAACGTTATTTACCGCCTCATACATCATGCCGCCGGTAAATGCACCGTCGCCAAAAACGGCCAGAACATTATAGTCCTCGCCTGATAGTCTTTTAGCCTCTGCCATTCCCATAGCCGCCGAAATGGAAGTTGAGCTGTGACCGGTATTAAAAGTATCTGCCGGGTTTTCCTTGGTTTTTGGAAAACCGCTGATACCACCATATTTTCTCAAAGTGTCAAATTCGTCTTTTCTGCCGGTTAGGATTTTATGAACATAGCTCTGGTGTCCCACATCCCAGATGAGCTTATCCTTTGGCAAATCAAAGACCTTGTGAATCGCAACGGTAAGCTCACAAACACCAAGACTTGATGCCAGGTGTCCGCCGGTTTTTGATACCTTATCTACTAAAAATTCACGCAACTCCCCACATAAAATTTCCAGGTCTTTAACAGACAGCCCTTTCAAATCCTCGGGTGAATTTATTTTATCTAATAGTTTTGACATAAAAACACACTTTCTAAAACTTCAAAATATACATTCCTATCTCATTATATAATAACATATTTTCGGGAGATTGTAAATAGAATATTAGAAAGTGCACCCTATTTTTTAAATTAAGGAGAGAAAAATGAAGGTCTTTATTCTAACCCGAAAAAAACTAATACTACTGTCTGTATTGTTGGTTTCAAGCTTAATTATTGTGGGACTAAATACCGTAATCTCGGTATCTATAGCGGCAAAAGAAATCCCAATCTATTCGGTAGAACGTGACGATAAAAAAATCGCTCTCACCTTTAACTCGGCCTGGGGCGATGAGGATATCCCGAAAATTCTTGAAATTTTAGATAAACACAATGTAAAAGCCACCTTTTTTGTGGTAGGTACGTGGGCAGAAAAACACCCCGAGTCTTTAAAGAAAATCTCAGATAGCGGTCACGAAATTGCTGCTCATTCCTATAACCACGCCCACTATAAAAAAATGAATTATCAGGAAATCATTGAGGATTTAGAAAAGTGTGATAAGGCAATAGAGGATGTTATAAAAAAAGACATCACCCTCTTTCGTGGTGGGTATGGCGAATATTCCGACGATGTACTCCGGGCAGCAAAAGCAACAGGGCGTACATATATTCAATGGTCGGTGGATAGCATTGACTATAGTGCCAAAAGTAGCGACGAAATTATAAAAAGGGTCAGCGAAAAAACATCCTCAGGTGATATTATACTTATGCATACCGGAACGGATTTTACATCTGAGAGTCTTGATGAACTTTTAACGGTTCTTTCTGAAAATTTTGAATTAGTCCCCGTTTCTGATTTAATCTACACCGAGGATTTCACAATAGATCACTCGGGAAGACAGATAAAAAAACAAGCCTGACATGAAGTAGTCAATACTTTGTAGACACAAAAAAAGAATATTTTAAGCTGCCTGTTCAAGTCTGTATTGAACAGGCGGTTTTCTTTTTAGTTTACGCATTGGTTTTATGTAATTGAAGTAATACACGGTTTCATCAATGACCT
>JAZULN010000044.1:0-7392 GCA_045603125.1 Clostridia bacterium
CACAGACGTGGCACAGGAACCGGAACCGGGCAAGCCGAACAGCAGCGGAACCATTTATCTGTGCACTGCTGACGGAGAGGGCAATATGGTTTCCTATATCCAGAGTAACTACATGGGCTTCGGCTCCGGAGTGGTTGTTCCGGGAACGGGAATTTCCCTGCAGAACCGTGGCGCAAGCTTCTCCTTAAATGACGATGAAGCAAACTGCTTAGGTCCGGGCAAAAAAGTATTCCACACCATTATCCCTGCCTTCCTTACGAAAGACGGAGAAGCAGTGGGCCCGTTTGGAATCATGGGTGGACCGATGCAGCCGCAGGCTCATGTGCAAGTGGTTATGAACACGGTAGATTTCCTGATGAATCCACAGGAGGCACTGGATGCTCCGAGATGGCAGTGGACAGGCGGAAAGAAAGTTCTGGTAGAGAGAACCTTCCCATATGCGGTCACAGAGGAGTTGGTGAGACGTGGTCATGAGATCAGTGTTACCGCGGAGAATATCTCCTTCGGTCGTGGTCAGATCATCTGGAGGAATGAAGAGGGCGTGCTTTGCGGGGCATCCGAGCCGAGAGCAGATGGTGTTGTGGCGGCCTGGTAATAGAAAATGAATAGAAGTGCTTGACGAAAGCGACATATGTGTCAGGGGAATATTCGACGCATATGTCGTTTTCATAAAATAGAAAAAGGGGTTATATATGAAGCTCATAAAGATTTGGGAGAGTGATTTAAAGAAAGCGTATGAATTACAAATGTCTTTTCCTCAGGAAGAAACCGGATTTTACAATAGTGCATTTGGGTACTCGTTTGAGCAGTTTTCAGAGTATACAGAGTTGTGCAGGAAGCACTCCCAGGGTTTGGAGTTAAAAGCGGGTTTTGTTCCGGATACGATTTTTGTACTGGTGGACGATGAAGAAAATTATGCAGGTATTTTTAACCTTCGCCATTATTTAAATGACTTTCTCGCCAATGGTCCGGGACATATCGGATATGGAATATCTCCTATCCCCTAGGTGTTGCAACCCTTAAATAACTCAAGGAGTTGTGCAAAATCGAACCTGTCAAGGATCGTAGCCACATCACTTGAGCCATATTTACTTTTTCTTTCATCTACCGGTAATTCAAAAATAGACTTGATAATGGTGTGCATATCTTCCAAACCCTGCACATAATCCCGTGTCATACCCATAGTTTTCTCCTTATAGCCAACTCTTACCGAATAACTCCCTGAACTCTTCCCTTGAACGTGTCTCTTCAAACCTTCTTTGGGCGTATTGAATGAGTAATAAATCCATTTCTCTGTCCTTGTCATGTACCTTCATGTGGCATGAATGACAGAGATTAACTGTCAATCCCTCACGATCTGCTATCTTCCGGTTAGCAATCCCGTGTATGGCGTGGTGAGTTTCGAGTCCTTGTGTTGTGTGGCAAAAGAAACATTCTTCTGCATCTTGTAAGATTGATTTCATAACGCCCTCCCGCACATCGGGCAGTAATTGATAAGTATTCTCGTCTGTAACATTGGTGGCTGAAGTTCCTGCGATACGCCTACAGACATGTTTCCGTTAACGATGTCAACCATGACATTCATCTTGCCCAGCTTTCCTAAGTCAACATCCTCGTCAAGTAAAAAGTCGTTCTCGATATCGGGATTGCAATATTCACACATCTTCTTTCCCCCATAAGGCTTTTAGCCTTAGAATCTCGTTGGGCGGTAGTACCTCGATCCCAACTGTTTTTGCTTCTGCTACTGTTCCGTCTATTAACTGACTCATCTCAAGAGTCGAATAAAACCTTGAATGCTCTAGCAGGACGTACATAGGTGTCCCGTCTTCCGAGTCTTTTAAAAACCACAAGTGAATGTCTGTGCGGCTTATCAGTTCTTCCTCGTCCGCATTCGTCTTGATGATTACCAGATTGTTGTCTTCATCCCTGACTTTTTGACCATAATGAAATAGGAGATAATTCTTCATCTTGGGTTTAGACATACGCATGGCATCAGCCAGTTTGTCCGAAAGAACGTGGAAATAAGAATTAGCCGAATTGCTCCTTGGCTCTCTGTACGTGACTATATGAGCCTTCACGTCGTTCTTCATCATTCGTTCTATGTCCTGTAAAGTGTGGTCATCCGATGTATCTATTTCTATCTCTAACTTGGTCTTGTTCTTATGCCAATTAGGTGTAAACGATACGATCCTTCCCTTACTTTCCATGGTTCTTAAACTCCTTAGACCAATTTGAAAGAATGTAAGTCATGTTCTCTTCTGTGATTTCAGAAAAGTCATGTACTCCGCACTTCTCCATGATTACTGACGGGTGTACTCCATCTTCCTCACACTTCTTAACAAGGGCCTTCTGCTTGGACTCGCTGATTACCGGACTCTGTTTGGTTTCTTTCTTGATAAACTTACCGTTATCGAATACCACCTTGCCGGTCTTGGCATTGATAATGACTAAGTGCTTGATGTTGCCCTGCTCGTCATAACTGATTTCCTTAACTGCGAACCGGTCGTTGGTTGACCACTTCCCGTTTTTCTCAAATACCTCACAATCCGACACCCATATGAACGGGGCTGTGTACAGTTCCCTGCCTATACCAAAGTTGAAACATGACCGCTTGAATGCGTCACTTGCTCTTCCCTTTTCCTTTTCTGTGTAGCTTTCTGTTCCAACATCCTGCTTTGAAACCCATTCTCCGGTTTCTGGATTTTTAACTGAAACAGTACAGAAAAGTTGTCCGTCGATGAGTTCATGTTTTCGTTGCCATCCGAATATCCCGTAGGTTTCGTCCAATAAGTTCTGATCCACACGGGCATCCTTATATAGAAGTAAGGAACATCCCTTGCCGGAAACCGTTGAAACCCTACATTCAATCTCGGCGGCAGTTAGTTTCCTAAATGCCATACCTACCTCCTGAAAACTTCTAAGAAACAATCCTCGCAGTAATAGTCGTTAGCGACCTTGTAGTATGTGTCTGTCTTGCACTCTTCACCACCGATACAGCAGTAAGGATCGTTGTCATACGTTCTAAATTCCTCTTTCGCACAATCCTCACAGTACAGTTCACCGCATATATCCAGAGTGGCGTGTTCCCTGCACATACAACAGGAGTCTTCTTCGTCGTAACGGTCATCATCCCTGTCGTCTAACAGCCATTGCTCCCTTAAGTGTTCAACCATCCTATCGTTATACCGTGTGTCTACCATGTCTTCTCCTTGTACCTCTTTAAACGCTTGGTTTTCTTGTCAACGCTCATTACCTTTAACTGCCTGTCACCGGCATGTTCCTTCTTGTATTTGGCATAGGCTTCTTTCTCTTCCTTTAACTGCCCTTGGTACTTTTCACATGTGTCGTGGCAGGCGTGATATCGTTCCGTGCAATCCCTACAAACTGTTATCCGCATCACCCGTCCCCACTTTCTCAATAGTGACCTTTTTACATCCTAGCGACAGCATCCATGCCATGATGGTCTTTGCATCCTCTACCCCAATTGCATTTACTGACTTGCCGCAAAAATCAACGATATAGATGTCAGCGTCCTCTTTATTGCCAACAATATGCTGTGTCGAAAATGGTTCTGTGCATCCTAAGATTGTAAGTGTGTAGATAATAGATGTTGCACTTTCCTTGTCCTTTAGAGATACCTTTCTGCCGCCTTTCGTTACGATATACATTTTTCTTTCCTCCCTTATTTGTTGAAATATTCGTGTTTTAAGATGGTATACATGTTCCAAACAAACAGTAGCATCCAAAACAGTAATCTTTGATTTTCACTCAACATATTTACACTCGCCCCTTCCTTTACTACTTCTTCATCCTTTCTCCTGTTGCTATCAGCATGTCGGCTAATTCTTCTATATGCCTGTTTCTTGTAACGAAGTTATCCAACTCTCCCTGTATGCGGTTAAGAATGTTTTTTCTCTTGTCTTCATCTTTTAATGCAACCGCTATACTCTCGTATGATGGTGTTTCTCTCATGGCTGAGACATTTATAAACGCCTTTACCGATACCTCTTCATTTGACGGGCTTGTGTATACCACTCTGAGATTACCGATAGTATGTAAGGATTGCTCTAGCCTGTACTTCTCTGCCGCCTTACTGTCATCCCATTCGAAAATATTGTGCGTGGGTGAGTCTATCGGTCTTGAGAAATCGAGAAATTTCTCTTTAGTAACACTTCCGTTCTCGGCTTCTATCTGTTCAACAACACCACCAACGATATTTGCATCTACCGATGGTTTCCACCCATCACCCCACGAATAACTATTCTTTGGTTTGTAAACCACTTGCATCACTCCTTTCTAGTATTTCCTCACCTTGCCAATCCCGACATTGACATACCTAAACGCAACTCGCCTTAACTGCCTTAACTGACCGTGACGAACCGTAACCCGCCGCCCTCAACACGACCAACCTTAACTGCCAAAACACTCCTCGCCTAGCCATGAATTACCCCGACAAACCTCTCCTTGACCAACCCCAACTGCCACAAGTCGATTTCTCTTGTCATACTTCTATGTGAAAACGACCAAAACTTCCGTCTTTTTCGGGTCTCCACTCGCCTATACCTACCGAATAGCCCCCTGCGTTAATTACGTTGATTATCTGCTCAAGTGTTACTTCACCACTTGCGTTGTATTCCAAGATCATGCTCATGCTCCAATTCTGAAATTCACCCCTATATCTCAAATCAGCAGAACCCATACCGACACGAACCATGTCCTCACGCATGATCGGAACGCACCCTTCTATTTCTGCCAAATCGCCGTACTCTGAACGAAGAAAGTAAGCACCTCTTAACTGCATCTGATTTTTAACCCATCCGTTGCGGTATGCCGCCGCATTACCCGCTATCTTGATTGAGTTGGCAGGGAATCCCCACTTCGCACCGTTCTTAACAGCCTGTTCAAATGCTTCGGGTGTAGATTCGGGCTTCTCAGTAATCCAATACAGAGATGAAATGAAATCATCGTAAGGGTCACGGGCTTCTCTTGCCTTTGTCTTGGTTGCTTTAGTCTGTGCTTCAAGCATCATTCTCTTGGCTTTCTCTGACCATGCGTGAACAATAAGCGGTGTATCACCGACTATCTTGATTTTTACGCTCTTGCTGTCGATACCTTTGATTTCCACGATTTCTTCTTTTGCTTTTGTGTTTGTTGCCATTGATTCTTACTCCTGTTCCCGCTATAATAAGCGTATGTTTGTTGTCATGCCCTGTTGTGGTTACCGCCACATCGGGGCATTTTCATTTAATAGTTACCAACCGTTCCAACTCGTCCTTGTCAGGCTTGAACACATCTACGAACACACATAAGTCGTCAAACGTGAACCTTCTGATTTTGAGTTTCATGCTCAATGCCTGTTGGCTTATCTGCATTTCCCTCGCTAAATCTGCCTGAGTCATCTGACGTGCTTTCAATTCGCCATAAACCCATTTCGCCACTCTGTTATTAAGTTGTTCCTGCTTTGTTAAATACGTCCTTGGCATGTCATCTGCTCGCTTTCCGTTTGTACATTTTATTCTGTACTTTCAAGGTCAAAAATTTCATCTCTATCTTTCGCATTAAGATGAAGCAACCTTACAAGACCATTGATTTCCTTAACCTTATATGGAATCTTGCCTTTGCGCTTCTTGTCTAATGCGCTTGCCGAAATGCCCAAGGTTTCACAAATATACTTGTATTTAATACCCTGCTCTGCAACCTTGCTTCTGAATAAAGCATCATTCATAGTGGATTCTCCTTTCTTTTAGTCTATATATTGAGTACATAATTTTTTGTACCCCACATCTAGTAAGATAAATCAATGCTTTTCGTTTGTCAACCCCTAAATACAAATTTTATTGAACTTTCTGATTTTAAAGTTGTACTTTTATTGTACTTACAGTATAATTAAGGCGAAGGGAGATGATTTTTGTGACAGTTGGGAAAAGAATTAAATTGATAAGAGAAGAGCAAGGCTTAACGCAAGAAGAACTAGCAATGAAAATGGGGTACAAATGGAAGTCATCCGTTAGCGAAGCTGAAAAGTGCGGTGACAACATTACTACTACTAAAGTACGAAAGTTTGCCGATGCGTTAGGTGTCTCCTTTAAATTTCTAATGGGATATGAGGACAGGAATGGAAACCCTATACCGAACAATCCCGAAGAGGAAGAACGGGCAAAGCGAATCCGTGAACTCTATGCCACCATTCCACCCGGAGTATTAGAGGACGCTGAAACAGACTCGCAACTCAAAGAAGTTATTTCCCTGTTTCTGAACGGTGACGAAGCTGACCGTGAGACTTACTTGCGGATTTTAAGAGGTCTACAACAGAACCCCTAGACTCTTCTTCTATATTAAGCAGTAATTGGATTGCTTCTTTGATTTGTTCAAATAGTTCTTCGGACATCGTGTTCTGCTCCTTTCGATTACATTATAGAACATATATTCGATTTTGTGTAGATGTTATTTAATTAAAGTAAGGAAAAGATAAACCGCAAGGGAGAATAACCAAAAAGCAGATGTCAGCATTATCGTAACGGCAATGTCAATTTGTCTGTTTGTATTCATAGGCGTATCTCCTTTCTTACTTTAAGCCTATCATGGTGGTAGGTCGGAAAGAAGTTACATGTCTGAAACAGGCATTTTATATAGGAAAGGATCATAAAACAGTGACAAACACAAGAGATTTAATCCTTGAAATCAAGCGTATCAGGGATGAAAACGGTTATTCATACGCTGATATGGGCAAATTAATGGAGCAAAACGGGGATAATCCCTTATCTCCTGCCACATTCTCCCGCATATTCGCTGACGGGTCAGAGAATAACAAAAGTTTTTCCTATGATTACACCCTGCTCCCGTTGGCAAGGGCATTACTTGATACGGAGAATATTGAAGAAGATGATACATCGTCCGTTAAGGCACTTAAGGAAATGCTTGCCATAAAGAAGAACCGCATTAAAGAACTTGAACAGCAGTTAGACAAGGAAAAGATTAAAAGACACGAACAGTTGGATGAACTTAGGGCACAAAGCCAAAAGAGCATAGACTTCCTGCGGGAACAGATTACCTATAAAGACGCAAGGATGAATGAGTTTTCCACACGTATCACACGCCTATTAGACAGGTTGGAAGCAAAAGACGCAAGGATTGAGAAGTTAACGGATGAAATACTATCCTTGAAAGATTTAAAAGAGGCATATCAATCCTGCCCTTATAAGAAAGAAGGTGAAGTACATGGCACTGATTAAATGTCCAGAATGCGGTCATGAAATGTCTGACACCGCCCCTATATGTCCTAATTGCGGTTATAGTTTCTTAACAGCAAGACCATCTAAACCACAAGCCAAGGTTAATTTGATTGTGTTCTGTATTGGTGCGGTTCTCGCCGCCTTTACAGGATCAGGTGCT
>JAZULN010000045.1:0-29836 GCA_045603125.1 Clostridia bacterium
CGCTTGGCCTCCGACTTGTGGTTTCTGCATTTATCTTCATCGGTGGTATTAAGAGAATTGCATCTGTTACAGAAAAGCTTGTTCCGATAATGGCAGTGTTATTCTTAGCCGGTGGTTTGGTTATTTTAATTATGAGAATAAAATATATCCCTGAAACCTTCGGTATGATATTTAAGTATGCGTTTACCCCTGAAGCTCTAATCGGTGGTGGTATTGGTGCGGCACTAAAGACTGCAATCAGCCAGGGCGCAAAAAGAGGCTTATTCTCAAATGAAGCTGGTATGGGTTCAACTCCTCATGCTCACGCTATGGCAGATGTTGAAAAGCCACACGACCAGGGAGTTGTTGCTATGATTGGTGTATTTATCGATACATTTGTAGTTCTAACAATGACAGCTTTAGTTGTAATCTCATCACTTTATGTAGGTGACGGAATCTTGGCAGGATTATCTGGCAAGGATTATCAAGCTGCAGTTGATGGAGCAAGTGCTATAGTATCAAAGACAAGTGCAATGCAGTTGGCGTTTACAAATTCTTTGCCTGATTTCTTCGGAAATGCCGGTAATATATTTGTTGCAGTATGCTTACTATTCTTTGCATTCTCAACAATAATCAGCTGGAACTTCTTCGGCAAGCTAAACGTTCAGTATTTATTTAAAAACAATAAGGTTGCAATCACTCTATATTCGATTGTAGCAATTGGATTTATATTCCTTGGTGCACTTCTTCAAAACGACCTTGTTTGGGAATTAACCGACTTCTTTAACTACTTGATGGTAATTCCTAACGCTATCGCCTTATTTGCCCTATCAAAAGTGGTTGTTAAGGCATCTAAAAAAGAAAAGTAATAAAAAAAATCCGTCTTGGCTTAAAGCCCGGACGGATTTTTTATACCCTTTTTTAGTTTTATGCCTTTTTTTATAAAGCTAAAAATCAAAGGTGCAACTGAAATGACTACAATAAAACCGACGGAAAGTGTTACAAAGAGGGAGGATGCAAAAAACGAATAGCTGATGGTGTTATTTGAAAATGCGGGGAGCTCAGGTTTTGTTATATTATAAAGAATAAAGGTATAAATGCAGGAAATAATTCCTTGCATAATTTTTCCAAATATATATGGCATAAGACTTAAATGGTATTTTGAAACTATTGCCATAACCTGAAGATGTACGCTAAATCCGGCAAAGCCCACAATCCATGAGGAGAAGATAAGTTTTAGAAGTAAGGGAATCGAAAGTGAAGATAGGTTGGATATGCCGTTTACAAATTCCATACCGCCCAAAACCAGTGAATAGACTATACCCCGGGCGGGAAGAATTTCTAAAATCGAACGGGAAATTACACTTAAAAATACGATCGTTGCCGAAACGGTAAGAATACTGTTTATAGAGTTTGCCAAAACCTTTGAAAAGATTTGACCTAAATTTTCGGATTTTGTGGCAAGAGTTGAGGTTTCGGGTGTAAAATATGATTTTTTATAGTTTCTCATAATAATCCCTACCGTAAGAGCCGAAAGAAGATGAGAAACATATAAAATTATTCCTAAATGCAGGCTATGATACAGGCTTACTCCCACCGAACCTAAGATAAAAAGAGGCCCTGAGTTATTAGAAAATGAAAGGAGCCGTTCTGCCTCTTCTTTGGTTATGTATCCGCCCTCATATAGCTGACAGACGGTAAGAGCACCCAAAGGGTAGCCGCTGATTATACCTAAAATAAAAACGATTGCACCCGAGCCGCTAACATTAAATAGGGGCTTCATTAAGGGTTTAAAAACCCCTGATAAGCTATTTAAAAAGCCCGAATAAATGAGTAACCCTGAGCATACAAAAAAAGGGAAAAGAGAGGGGATAATAACCTCGTAGCATAGCTTCAATGATGCCTTAGCATTATCAATTGTAAGTTGTGGGTTAAAAAGAATTAATAAAGTAATTGCAACGAGTAAAATATATAGAAGTGTTTTTTTCATAAAATCTTTCTCCTTTTAAATTTTCTTAAACGGCTATTTAAAAAGGCATTTGACTGTTTAAATAGTCTTCCGATTTGTTTGGAAATAGGAAAAAAGCTCCGGAATTAACAAACTGAGCCAAAACTTTAGTTTTGGGTTACCCGAAGGCGTACTCAGGGTGCGTCGAGAGGCGAAGTTTGTTGATAGCAAGAAAAGTTCAAATTTAATTAAAAATCAAACAATTTTCACTTTTTGTCTTTATCAATCTAATTTGCAACTATATCCAGTCTGCGATATTATTATTTTCTTGTGTTCTGGAGTTTTTTAACATTCCCTTTAGTTCTTCTTTTAAAATATTATGACATTACCCATTGATTTATTGCATAAATTCAAAATATATAAAAAATTTCAAGGAAGTGTGGCTGCTTTGAATAAAAGAAAATTTATAAATAAGGTGTCGGATACGCTTGATATACCAAGGGATGTGATTGGAAATGTCCCAAGAATTACCCTGACCGGCGACGGGTTTATTCATATTGAGGGTTTTTCGGGGATTTTAGAATATGGTGATGAAAAGGCCCTTATAAAAACGGCAGACGGTGTAGTTGGGGTTTTGGGAAAAAATATTGAGATATCATTTTTAACAGAAGAATTTATAGACTTGGTCGGTGAAATAAAAACAATAGAATTTATGTGAATTTTAGATAAATTTTCGGTGTTTTTTTAGAAAAAAAGAGGTTTTTTAATATGTTTTTAAATAAGTTCTTCCATTTTTTGAAAGGATATGTTATACTAAGACTAACGGGCTTTAAAATTGAACGTTTTCTTTATATCTCGGTTAAAAAGGGGATAAATCTTGAAAAGATTTCCAAAAAAGACGGGAATTCTTTGACCCTTAAAATGAGTATTTCGGATTTTTTAAAAGTACGACCAATTGCCAGAAAAACCGATACCCGAGTGAGGATTATAAAGAAAGCGGGACTACCTATAATTTTTCATAAATATAAAAAAAGAGCGTTTCTGTTTTCGGGGCTGGGTTTGTTTTTAATTTTCATTTTTTTATCTACCCAGTTTATCTGGACTGTTGAAATTCATGGGGCAAAAAGAACTAACCCCCAAGAGATAATGGCGGTTTTATCCGACGGCGGAGTTGAGGTTGGAGCATTAAAACTAAAAATGCGAAAACCCTCCGAAATAAAGAATATGGTCATAAATCGGGTTGATAATATTTCGTGGGCATGGGTATACTTAAAAGGGACGAAGGTTATCTGCGAGGTCTACGAAGATTATCTGCCGGTGGACTCTTTAGAAGACGGTGAGCCGTCGGATGTGGTTGCCTGCCGTGACGGGATAATAAAGAGAATTATCGCCTACGACGGAAAGAAGAAGGTATCAGCAGGTGATACAGTCTTAGCAGGCGATGTGCTTATTTCGGGTACGGTTTTAAATAGTTCAGGTGTGGTTGGCACTCTTGTTTCTGCATCGGGAGAGGTGGAGGCTAAAACCTGGCATGAAAAAAAGGGGACATATAAACTATACTATGAAACTAAAATCCCCACGGGAAACAAAAAGACATACCGTGAGCTTAAGCTTTTTTCTAAAACCCTGAGACTGGATTTTAATAAAAACCGGGATTTTAAAAATTACATAATCGAAGAAAAAGTAAGAGAATTAAAGGGTTTAGGTGAAACGTATCTCGGAGTGGGGCTTCGGGAAGTTACCCAAAAAGAAGTAGACATTGTAAGAGAGCCGATATCTTATGATATGGCGGTCTATGAAGGCAAGTGCGATTTGGAGGAAAAAATTGCAAAAGAGCTTTTGCCGGGAGCGGAGTTGGTGGAAGAAAATGTATTCCACCGACAAATCGACGACGAAACGGTGGAGGTTAGTGTTACAATGGAGTTTATAGAAAAGATAGGAAAAAAGGCCCCGATTCACATAAGAAATTAAAGGAGTGAAATTTATTGTATCAGATACAAATTCCCGATTCTGTCAGTCTTTTGAATCTTTTCGGCGATTTTGATTCAAATCTAAAACTTATCGAAAAGGCTATGGACGTAAAAGTCACAGGAAGAGATAATGTTATAAAAATAACGGGAGAAAAGGAAGAAGAGTGTGGCGAGGTTATAAAGCTTTTAATTGAAATTGCCGAGAAGAATGAACAGATTGATGAGCAAAAGGTGCTTTATGCTATAACTATGGTACAGGAGCACAGCGGTTTTTCGATGAAGATGTTGGGTGACGACTGCGTTGCTATAAATTCAAACGGCATGGCCATTAAGGCAAAAACCATAGGTCAGCGTGAGTATGTGGAGTCTATTAAGAATAACACTATTGTCTTTGGAATCGGCCCTGCCGGAACGGGCAAGACCTACCTTGCCGTGGCAAGAGCAGTTACGGCATTAAGAAATAAAGAAGTAAATAGAATTATTCTGACACGTCCTGCGGTTGAGGCAGGGGAAAAGTTAGGTTTTTTGCCGGGAGATTTACAAAATAAGGTAGACCCATATCTAAGACCGCTATACGACGGTATGTATGAAATGATGGGTGCTGAAAGTTTTTTAAAGAATCAGGAAAAGGGAGTAATTGAGGTAGCCCCTCTTGCTTATATGAGAGGTAGAACTTTGGATAACGCCTTTATAATCTTGGATGAGGCACAAAACACCACCCCTGAGCAGATGAAGATGTTCTTGACCAGAATCGGCTTTGGGTCAAAGGCGGTTATCACCGGCGATATCACTCAGGTGGATTTGCCTGACGGTAAAAAATCAGGATTAAAGGTTGCCCAAAAAGTCCTTAAAAATATTGAAGACATTGATTTTTGTATATTAACCGATAAAGACGTTGTAAGACACCCATTGGTACAAAAAATCATAAAAGCCTACGAAAGATTTGATAATGAGGAGCAAAAAAGACGAAATGAACGAAATTCTAATAGAGAATCAGCAGAACAAGATAGAAATCAAAGACGAAATAAATGATGTAATAACTAAGGCGATAGAGGAAAGCCTTAATTTCGAAGAGTGCGATTTTTCGGCACAGGTGAGTGTTACTATTGTTGACAATGATGAGATAAAAGAGATAAATAAAGAGCATAGAGGCATCGATAAGCCGACAGATGTATTGAGCTTTCCTATGCTTGAATTTGATGAGGAAGGAAATGCCATAGACTGCGACTTTGATATGTTTGAAGACGGAAAAGTTCTGCTTGGAGATATTGTAATCTCGGCAGAAAGGGCGAATGAGCAGGCAAAAGAGTTCGGGCATTCATTTAAAAGAGAGATGGCTTTTTTAACAGTTCACTCAATGCTGCATCTTTTGGGATATGACCATGTAGATGATCCAGAGGGTGAAAAGATAATGTTTCAAAAACAAAAAGAAATCCTTGATATTATGGGAGTAAAAAGAGAGTAGTTTTATGGATATTAAAAAATTGCTAAAAAGCTTTGGCTATGCTTTTTCGGGTCTTAAAGAATGTATAAAAACCGAACAGAATATGCGTATTCACTTGAGTGTTGCAAGCCTAATTGTATATTTTGCGTGCTTTTTTGGAATTACCAAAACTGAATGGGCAATTCTTTTAATCACTATCGGCCTTGTTATATTTGCAGAGTGCGTAAATACGGCCATTGAGGCCTTGGGAGATGCCATAACTGAAAATGAGAATAAATATATTAAAATTGCCAAGGATATCTCGGCAGGTGCAGTTACGGTTTTAGCTATAACTTCTGTTGCGGTAGGCATTGTTCTTTTTGGCGATGGTGAAAAAATCATCAGAACTCTTACATACATCTTTACAAATTGGTGGGCGTTGAGCTTTGGTGTGGTGGTTTTTTTGGCGGATTTAGTGTTTATATGTAAAAAGAGAAAAGGGGATAAATAATGACGGATAAAAATAAATTTAAGTCGGGGTTTGTGTCGATTGTAGGGATGCCGAATGTTGGTAAATCCACACTTTTAAATATGATTGCAGGGCAAAAGATTGCAATCATATCAGACAAACCTCAAACCACAAGAAATAAAATTTTAGCAATCTACACAAACGAGGACGAGCAGATAATTTTTACCGATACACCGGGTATTCATAAGCCTCACAATAAGCTTGGTGAGGTTATGGTAAAGGCGGCAAATGAGTCTATGAGCGATGTGGACGTGATACTTTTTTGTGTTGATGCTACAAAGCCGATTTGTAAAACCGAGCAGAATATTGCCGAGAATATTAAAAAACTAAAAATTCCGTGCATTTTGGTTATAAATAAGGTGGATTTGATGAAAAAGGACCTGCTCCTTCCTTTGATTGCAGACTATAGCAATATGCACGACTTTGAGGCGATTGTGCCCTTGTCTGCAAAAGAAGGCGACGGGATTGAGATACTTTTAAATAATATAAGACAATTTATTCCATATGGTCCTAAATTTTACTATGATGATATGGTAACAGACCAACCCGAAAAGCAGATTGCAGCGGAGATTATAAGAGAAAAACTTCTATGGCTTTTGGATAAGGAAATTCCTCACGGCGTTGCTATTGAAATCGAGAAAATGAAGGAGAATAAAAACGTCACATCGATAAATGCAAGTATCTATTGTGAAAAGGCAAGCCATAAGGGTATAATTATTGGAAAAAACGGCGAAATGCTTAAAAAAACAGGCACTTTGGCACGTCAGGATATTGAGAAAATGCTCGATAAAAAGGTGTATCTGGAACTTTGGGTCAAAGTCAGACCCGACTGGAGAAATTCAAACAGTCAGATTAAAAATTTTGGGTTTGAAGTCTGAAGGTAAATAGTTCTAGTATAAATAAATTTTAAAAATCCAACCTAAATAGTGAAAACTAATTTAGGAGGGAGAAGAATGGATATGTCAGATTTATCGTGGAGTGCGTTTATAGAAACGGGCAGGGTTTCTGCTTATTTAATTCATAAAAACATCGAAAAAAGGGGTGGTACCCGAAATGCCGCAAATAAGTACCAAAGGCATAGTGATAAAAGAGAACCAATATGGTGAATCCAATAAGATTTTATCGATTTTTACAAAGGATTTAGGGATAGTTAAAGCCTCGCTTTATGGGGCAAAAAGCATAAAAAACGGGAAAAGTGCCATAGGGCAGTATCTTAGCTATTCCGAGTTTCAGTTATCCGAGCCGAAGTCGGGTATATATACGGTGACATCAGGCAGCTTGGAGGAGGGTTTTTTTAAGATATCGGAAGATATCCAAAAACTCTCCCTTGCTGTTTACTTATCTGACCTTGTATATCAGGCAATAGGCCTTGAAAATCGTGATGATGCGGTTTTGACGCTTTTTTTAAACACTCTTTATGCCCTTTGTTATAATGATTTGGATATAAAAAAGGCAAAGGCGGTATTTGAGCTTAGGCTTATGAGTATTGTGGGTTATAGACCGGTTTTGACAAAATGCGCAAAGTGTGGTAATATAAATAATATCGTGGCGTTTTCAGGTATTGATGGCGGAATTTTATGTAAAAACTGTTTTTTATGTGGCGAGAAAATTACAAAATCGGTGGTAGATGCTATGAACTACATAATATCCGCCGATGAAAAGAAGATTTTTTCTTTTACGGTTTCAGATAAGGTTCAATCGGTGCTTGGAAAAATTACCGAAGATTATGTTCGGGTGCAACTAGACCAGGAGTTTAGTTCCCTTGAATATTTTAAAAGGATTTTAATTTAGGGAGGTTAAAATAATGAGTAACCAAAGAAAAGACAAATTCAATTACTACTTAGATATTGCAGAAACTGTGGCAGAAAGAGGGACATGCTTAAGAAGAAACTATGGGGCGATTATTGTTAAAAATGACGAGATTATCTCAACAGGATACGTTGGAGCACCAAGAGGCAGAGCAAATTGCAGCGATTTAGGAAAGTGTATAAGACAGGAATTAAATATCCCCCGTGGTGAGAGATATGAAATGTGCAGAAGTGTTCATGCAGAAGCAAATGCCATAATTTCAGCGTCAAGACGTGATATGATTGGTGCTACGCTATATCTTGTTGGCATTGAAAAGGAAACCAACGAGCTTGTGGCAAACAGCTGCTGCTGTTCGATGTGTAAGCGTATGGTTATCAATTCCGGCATTAAGGATGTTGTAATCAGGGACACTAAAAGCGAATATAGAGTAATCCCTGTTCAAACCTGGATAGATAACGATGAATCGGTAGAAGGGGTTTTAGGATATTGATACATAAGAACTGACCGTCCGTTGGGCGGTCTTTTTGTTGCGAAGACTTGAAAATCCATTGAAAGTTTTATTATTTATAAATAATGTATAAAAAAACTTGACATATTTCGTGAGTTTTGGTATAATATATATTATGTGTTTTGGAAGACAACGTGTGTTTTACGATTTTTAAATAAACTTAACTTTTTTGAAGGGGTGTATTTTTAAAATGACCGAAAATAAGGTAATCATACTCACAAGTGAGGGTATGAAAAAATTAAAGGACGAGCTTGAATTCTTAAAGACAGAAAGAAGACAGGAAGTCGCAGCTAAAATTAAAGTTGCAAGAGGATTCGGAGACCTGTCTGAAAACGCAGAATATGACGAGGCAAAGAACGAGCAGGCAGAAGTTGAGGCGAGAATCAACCAAATCATCGATATGTTAAAGTACGCAAGAATCTTAGACGAGAGCGAAATAGTATCAGATGAAGTAAGCCTTGGAAGCAAGGTTAAGATTTTAGATGTTGAGTTTGACGAAGAATTAGAATATAAGATTGTCAGCACAACAGAAGCTGACCCTGCTAACAATAAGTTATCTCAGGAGTCACCTGTCGGCAAGGCTTTGATGCACGCAAAAGTTGGCGACATAGTCAAAGCAGAAACTCCGGGCGGAGAAATTGAGTTTAAAATTTTAGAAATCTCAAGATAATTAAGTATGAAAAAACCATCCATTGCATATAGTTTGCAATGGGTGATTTTTTTATGAAAAAGGATTTCGTGGTATCGGGGGTTTATATTGCGGCAATAATCGGTGCGGGATTTGCATCGGGAAGTGAAGTGGTATATTATTTTGCGAAGTTTGGAAAACTTGGCTTTTTAGGAATTGTTTTGTCCTCGTTACTGTTCGGACTGATGGCCGCTTGGATTTTGGGGATTTCCAAGGAAAAAGGCTATAATGATTTTAATGGATTTTTAGATGGAATGTTTCACGAAAGGCTTGCGAAAGCTTTAAAAGGAATAACCTATCTTTTTATGTTTGTGGTATTTTCCGCGATGATTTCGGGGAGCGGGGAGACAGTATCAATTCTGACAGGCTGGAAAAAGATGTGGGGAGTTATAGCGATTTTAGTGATGGTTGCGGTGGTGCTTTTTAAAGATATTCGAGGTTTCATGTCGGTAAGCGGAATTCTTTCGGTGTTTATGATTATAGGTATATTGGGCGTTTCTCTATATCTTTTGAGATTTCGTGAAATTGAAACGTTTAATCCTAATGTTGGCTGGATTGGGTCGGGGACTTCATATGCTGGATATAATATTCTGACGGCAGCGGCAATTCTTCCTGCAATGTCGGGTTGCACCGAAAAGCCCGGACGGGTTGGTGTGATTTCGGGCGTTGGGATTGGTGTTATGCTTTTGAGCCTTTGGGGGATTATCAGTATATATTATGGTAAAATTCCGCTTGGTTCTATTCCTATGCTTACAATCTGCAAAAGACATGGTATTTGGCTTTCTATTATCTATTCTGTGGTTTTATATATGGCGATGTTTACAACGGCTTTGGCAAATGGTTTTGCTCTTTTGGATGCGGTGAAGATAAAAAGAGTAAAAGCTATAGGATTTATCATGGTTTTGGGCTTTTTCACTTCATCATTTTCATTTGATTTTTTTGTTGATGTAGTCTATAGAATGGCAGGTATTTTGGGCGTAGTGTTTATGGGGTATATTTTCCTTAAAAAAGTAAATTTGTTAGAAAAATGGAGAAAAATAAAGAAAAAATGAGCATATGAAGAATAATTTAATATAACCGGTAAATACAAGGGTTGATAAATGTATTTGTTTATGGTATCATAGTCGAGTCGTCAGGAAATGGCGATGGGGTTCGGAGAACAACGGGATGTAGCGCAGTTTGGTAGCGCATCTGGTTTGGGACCAGAGGGCCGCAGGTTCGAATCCTGTCATCCCGACCAATTTCCGGACCATGTATGGGAGTATAGCTCAGCTGGGAGAGCGTCTGCCTTACAAGCAGGATGTCACAGGTTCGAGCCCTGTTACTCCCACCAATTTAATATGCTGGTGTAGCTCAATTGGCAGAGCAGCTGATTTGTAATCAGCAGGTTGCGGGTTCGAGTCCCATCACCAGCTCCAGGGAGAGTTCCCGAGTGGCCAAAGGGGGCAGACTGTAAATCTGTTGCGTCTCGCTTCGATGGTTCGAATCCATCCTCTCCCACCAAAAATCGACAAGATTCGTCAGAGTCTTGTCGATTTTACTTACTACATATTCACTCTTCCTTAAAATACCTTATCGATTTTTGGAAAGTAATAAGTAATAGTGAATAAGGAAGAAGTTTAGGTAGCTTTGCTTTTGCAAAGCTTATTTTTATATGCATTATTATTGTTTTGCCTTGCCAGAAAAAGACTTATTGATTGACAAGGCTTTTTTAACGAAATAAAGCCTTTCAGGATTTGTGAAATGCACTTCGTGCGTGAAATATTGCTTCGCAATATAAAATACGCTTGCGGCGTGTGATAAAAGGATTTATTTTATTTCACAAAAAAACGTTAGCTTTCTATTTCACAATTTACGGAGTAAATTATTTCATATCGAGCTTTAGCGAGATATTTCGGTAAAATAACATGTCATATAAACCATTTGGATCCCGCAAAAAAAACCTACTCATTTGAGTAGGTTTTTATATATTCAAAATTTTACGCATTTATAGTTTCGGCATTTTCCTTTTTGGCAGCTTCCAGTATAATCTTTCTGTCACGGTTTGCACTCTTTAAAACAAACTGCATTGAAATTGTTACAAAAAGCATTAAAGCGGCGAACAGAATGAAAGAAACATTATAATTACCTAATATATCAAAAAATAGGTTTGCAAGAGGTGCACCCATAGCATAGCCGGCGGTATTTACTGCGGTAAATATACCTACAATTTTATCAAAGCTTTTGTTACCGAAAAGCTCACTTGCATATAGCGGAAGCATTATGGTTTCAAGGGGTAGTGCGATTGCTGCAAAGACTATTCTGACTGCGGCAATTGCACGGCCTATCGGTGTATTTGCCACAAGTACAACTCCTAAGAGCGAAAGGAACGACGACAAAAGGCATATGTTCATTGTTATCTTCATTCCGAATCTATCGTACATATATCCTGTGGAGAATTTTGTTGCCATCAAAATTAGACTGCTTATAGTTGAAAGTGTTGCCACAAATTGAACATCAATACCAACATCGTACATATGGGGGATTGCGATACCACCCAAGCCCTGAAGGGACATTCCTGTAAACATAATACAAACAAGTGCAAGATAAAAATAAGGCTTTTTAACTGCGTCTTTATAGTCCATGCCAATCCAACCTGTACCACGGACTTTGCGTTTCTTTTTTATTGATGTTTCGTCGATTTCGGCATTTTTGGGCTTGTCACGGAAGAATATAAGGACAAGGATAAACACAACTGCTAAAATTGCTGTGACTACATGGTAGGAATTGCGGTAGCCGAAGGGGTTTCCTGGTTCAAAAATAATGGGCGATAAAATTTGAACGGCAACTGCACCGCCAAGACCATTTGCAGAAAGTATAAGTCCTGTGATTGTACCCTTATTTTTATGGAACCATCTGTTAACAACAACGCTCATCATTGATGTGCTTGTAAAGGTAAGTCCAAGACCTAAAAGGATTCCGGAAATATAAAACATATAAAGTTGGGTGGCTGATGCGCGGATGGTTGAAAAGGCCATAAGGCATATGTAGCCGAAGCACATAAGCTTCTTTGTACCGAATTTTGCTATCAAAAACCCTAAAAACAGATTTGTTACCGACGTGGTGACAAAACGTAGAGTGTCGCTTATTGAAAAAGCACCTCTCTTGAAGTTTAAGGCATCGGTAATAGCTGTTAAATACATCGCACTGCCGCTTGAACAAAATCCAAGACTTATACAGATTGACAGAAAGCATATGATTGCAATCACCCAGCAGTAATCAAATTTTTTGGGCTTTAATGTTTTGTTTTTCATTTTTAAAATCTCCTTTTTAATCGTTTTACCAGGAGTATTATAGTATCAAGATAAGGGTATGTAAATATAATTTAGATAACAATATGGAAAAAAACGAACAAATTATTGCACTTTTTTCGTGGATGTGATAAAATGGATATGAGGAATAGTCAATTTTTAGCAAGCAGGTGGGGTGGGAATATGTTTGGTAATATGGAGAACTTAAAAATAATTTCTTCTTTTCATCAAGGTAGTAAGATTTACGGAAAAGTTGAAAAAAGACAAAGCCATGGTTTTCTTATCAGAATAAAAGGTCAAGTTGAATATGTTATTGATGGGAAAAACCAAAGGGTAAATGCCGGGGAGATGATTTTCTTGCCTAAAGGTACAAGCTATGTATACTCAATCGACCCGAATCAGGAAAATTTATATACATCTATAAATTTTCAGGCAGAACTTGAAAATCCAAAAATCGGTGTATATTCCATAGTGGATTTTTATGATGTTGACTATTTATGTGAAAGTTTTTCCGAGGCGTGGCGGTTTGGGAATTTATCGGATAGATATAAGTGTATATCGATTTTTTATGATTTGTTATCCTACATTTTAAGAACTGACCACTTAGAAAACTCCCAGAAACGAAAATACCATTTAATAGAGCCGGCAGTGGAATACTTGAAAAAAAACATATATGACACAGGATTTAAGGTGAATAAACTTCATCGGTTATGCGGGATTTCTGACACATATTTCAGAAAAATATTTGCCCAAAGATTTAATATGAATCCACAGGAATATGTGGTATTTAAGAGGATTTCATATGCAAAGGCGATAATTGAAAGCGGAGATTATGAAAGTATAAAAGAGGTTTCGGAGTTGGTTGGATACAGTGACCCGCTTTATTTTAGCAAGACCTTCAGAAAAATCTACGGTTGCTCGCCAAGTAATGTAAATGAATAGGTTCAACTTGACAAATCAGGAAAAAATGGTAGAATAATTATATAATCTAAAATCAAGGAAGGAAGATAATAAATGAAAAAGAAACTTATATCCGGAATTTTAAGCCTTGCAATGGTTGGTAGTCTTTTTGTTTTACCAATGACGGCGTCGGCTAAAGACGACTGGGCGGATTATGATACATGGGAAGTTACAGAACTAAATAGAATTAACATTCCTCACGATTATCATCTTGGAAACACCTATGGAACAGGAATGGGCAGTCATCCTTGTGAACAGGTAAAAGACGGCTGGGCGTGTTACATATATGACGAATCAAAGTTAATGAACGGTGCAGTTGGTATAAACGGCACACAAAACGCAGAAAAAAGTATGGCTCTTCCAAAAGACTACTATAACTGGACAGAGTACGAACCAAATACAAATTATGCTGTTAGTATTACTTTGAGAAATATGAGTGAAGAGGATGTCATCCCAACATTTTGGGCAGGTATGCTTTCTCACGATGGAGAAAAATTTATAGATGCACAATATGAAAAGATTGAAGTTGCCGAAAAAGGAGAAGAGGGTCAGACTTATAAGCATACATTTACAACAGGCGACGCCACCTCAACAAGACTAACAGGTGTATATTTTGGCTTTGGCACAGGTGAAACAGTTTGCGATGCTACCACTGAAAAGACAGTGGCAGGGTCGATTGTTGGTGCAAAATCAAATGATTTATATATAGGAAAAGAACAAGTTAAATGTATTATAAACGAAACAGAAGAAAATCCGGAGATTGGTGTTGGTACTTCAATTACCGCAAAAGCCCAGGTTCTTAACCAGATTGATGATACAGGCCTTTTAGAACAAGCAATGACATTTAAAGTGCTAAATGCTGACAGAACTGCGGAGTTAAACGATTCGGGTATTTCTATAACATTGGGTGAGAACGGCAACTATACAATTTCAGTTTCAAAAGATGCAACCTTGGGTGAATATGTGATTTTGGCAACATCAGCTTTATCAACCCCTGATAAGCTATTACAAAAGGGCTTGAAAATTAAGGTTTCAGCAGTAAAAGGTGTGGACGTAAAGATTGACGATAAAAAGATTGGATTTGATGTTCATCCAATTATTAAAAATAACCGCACTATGGTACCAATGCGAAAAATCTTTGAGGAACTAGGCTGCGAAGTTGAGTGGCTAGCAGATACCAAGACCATTATTGCCACAAAAGACAGTAAGATTATTTCTATTAAAATAGGTGCTGAAAAAATCATTTTAAAAGATGTAGAAACGGGAGAAACTGTGGTAAAAGAAATAGACGCAGCACCCGTGATTTTAAATAACCGCACACTAGTGCCGCTAAGAGCAATTTCCGAAAGTTTGGAAAATGTTGTGGATTGGGACGAAGATAACAGAACAGTTTTAATAAAAACTAAATAAAAAAGGCCCCCTCGTTCATATGACCGAGGGGATTTTTTTACCAAAGTACAATAAATATCAAACACATAACCGGTATGGTTATAACAGATAAAACGTGTGAAATCATAGTCATAGAAGCTCCGGTTTTTGTTTCACCGCCGTAAGATGCAGGGTATACTATGGTGTTTAGCCCAAGGGGTGTTGCAAAGGCAATCAATGCAAGGGTTACAATTTCTTTTGGAGTATGTAATAATTTTAGCACCGAAATCATAATTGCCGGTATCAAAATTAGTCTTAAGAAAGTTACGATATATACCTTTTTGTCGGATATCAGTTCCTTAAAGTTATATTTTCCGATTACAATACCTGCCAGCACCATGGCTAAAGGCCCCATGCAATTTCCGGCACTGGAAAATGCCTTTGGCAAAAATGCCGGAAGTTTTTGACCAATTCCGGTCAGCCCCAACGCCATACCGATAAGTAGTGATATAAATGGGGGGTTCGTTAGCCCTTTTCGGAGATTTTTTAGAATATTTCCTTTTGCGTGGTCTTTTGGTATTAGTATGTATATTCCCCAGGCAGTACACATAATGCCTACAAAAAAGGTAAACATAGAATACTTAAAAAACATCATATCGCCAAAGATGCCGAGTACAATGAAGTTACCCATATACCCGTAATTTCCAAAGGTAAGGGCATATTTATAAATCTGACGGCGATAGACCAATTCCGGGGAGTTGCCTCTTATAAATAATTTCGACAAAGGGTAGGAGACAGCGATTGCCACCAAAACCAGGATAAGTCCATAAAACATTAAGGGAAAATTTTCCGAAAAATTCTTTACAGTACAGTTTACCGATTGGTTGCTAAGATAAAGGGCAGGGACAAAAATAAGGGTTTCAAGCTTTGATATTATTTTATCGCTACCTTCAGGGATTAGCCGAAGCTTTTCCACAATAAAACCTGCCAGTATCAGCATAAACATACTGAGTATTTGCATAAGAGTCAAATTGAAAAATTCCACTGTATCAATTCACCTTTCATCTTGATTAGTTATCTAATAGTTCTTCACCACATATAAACTCAAACCCGTTTTTGGAAAGAATCTCACCCATTTTATAAATCTTATCGGCATAGTCAGGTTGATATGCGAAATAGTCAGAATAGAAATATTGTTCATGGTCAACGATTCCGATGTATTCGTTGTCTATTTGAGCGGAAAAAATTCCTTCTAATTTTTCAAAGGCACTTGTGTTAAGACAGCATGTAGCAAATTTCTTAAGTGGGAGTTTCATTTCCTCATTATAGATATGTTTGGTTGTGCCAACGGTTTTTGCCTGTTCATCCATTGTTAAATGGTTATATCCGCAGATAGAATACCACTTATTGCCTGTTTCTCGGTTTGTTATTGAATAAGTTCTGGTTGAAGCCTGATGATTATTAAGAAAACGGAAGGAATGACCGTAAGGAAGGAAATCAAAGTTTCCTTTGCTGTCAAATGTTTCACCGTAGGTAGAATCAAGAATTTTCACTCCACAATCCTTTAACGCACGAACCCCTTCCTTGCTTACCGGCAACCAATGCGTACAGACACTATAGGCAAATGAGTCCTTACCGGCAAATCGGATAACTTCCTTTTCGGTTGCCTTAAACAGATCATATACATCGTCATATGTTGCATTGATGTGAGGGAAGTCGGGGAATTCTTCTTTTGCGTGAAAAGCCATCTTGAGCCAGGAAGAAGCCTCCTGAAATTCTGATTTATAGGCATCGGTCACGTCGGCCAGAGTAAACTCGTCGTTTCCGTAAAAATAATCGGTTCTATAAAATAGGTTTAACTGAGTCTTTACACCAAATTTATCGTGTGCGGTCTTTAGCATTTTCATGAATGGATTGTCAAAAAGACTCGCCGGTTTTTGACGGGTAATGTCACGAAGCACCCAGATTGTGTCATCAATATAAAAATACGCTTTTTTCATAAAAATTCCTCCTATTTTTAATCATCTAAAAGTTCTTCACCGCATATGAATTCAAAACCGTTTTTGGTAAGGAATTCGCCCATTTTGTAAATTTTTTCAGCATAATCGGGTTGATATGCGAAATAGTCGGAATAGAAATATTGCTCGTGGTCGCAGATTCCGATATAATCTTGGTCAATCTGTTCTGAGAACATACTCTCCAGTTTATCATAAGGGGTCAGATTAAGACAAGATGTGCAGAATTTCTTTATTGGAAGATTCATTTCTTCGTTGATAAGATATTTGGTAGTGCCGTAGGTTTTCAAATGTTCTTCCTGAGTTATGTGGTTATATCCGCAGATTGAACGCTCTATCGCCTTATTGTTATAAGCATTTTTCACATCGACTCTTGTGAAGAGTCTCGTTTCCTTTTGGCGATTGTTCAAAAGTCTGAATGAGTGACCGTAGGGAAGAGAATCAGGATTTCCGTCATACTCTGTTGTATCGCCGGCGGTAACATCTAAAAGCTTTACTCCGCAATCCTTAAAAGCCCTGACGCCGGCTTTGCTTGTAGGAACCCAGTGAGGGCAGACGCTATAGGCAAAGGAATCTTTTCCGGCAAAACGGATAACTTCTTTTTCCATTGTCTTAAATAAATCATGTATATCCTCGTATGTAGCATTAACGTGAGGGTAATCGGGAAACTCCTCTTTTGCGTGGAATGCCATCTTAAGCCAGGAAGAAGCCTCCTTGAATTCTGATTTATAGGCATCGGTCACATCTGCCAAAGTAAACTCGTCGTTTCCGTAGAAATAATCGGTTCTATAAAATAGGTTTAACTGAGTCTTTACACCAAATTTATCGTGTGCGGTTTTTAGCATCTTCATGAATGGGTTGTCAAAAAGACTAGCTGGTTTTTGACGGGTAATGTCACGAAGTACCCAGATTGTGTCATCAATGTAAAAATACGCTTTTTTCATAAAAATTCACTCCTTTTTAAGTAATATAGCACTTGCATTAAAATAATTCAATGGATTTTTCAACTGAAAGTAAACAATTCAACGATTGGGCACGCGGGTTTTGATTGGTCAATAGCTATTTAGAAAAAAATCTAAATAGCTATTGACATTTATAAATTTCTATGTTACAATCTATTTAGAAATATTTCTAAATAACTTAAAAGGAGTGGTAAGTGTGGGCATGAGCGAAACCCTAAAGGCAATATCAGACCCTGTAAGACGAGATATTCTTTCAATGCTAAAAGAGGGTAAAAAGTCGGCGGGGGAGATTGGTGAGCATTTTAACTTGACCGGTGCGACTGTTTCATATCACTTGGCAAAACTCAAGAGTGCCGATCTTATTGAAGAAGAAAAATATAAAAATTTCATATATTATCACTTAAACACTTCGGTTTTTGAAGAGGTTTTGAGTTGGATATATATGTTGGGAGGGAATAAAAAATGAAATTTATGAAATGGAAGATTTTGATAATATCAAGTGTGGTTTGCCTTTTGCCGATACTTTTAGGGCTTGCTATGTGGAATAGCTTGCCTGATGCTATAGCAATTCATTTTGATTTTTACGGGAATCCCGATAATTATGCGAAAAAGGGTTTTGTGGTGTTTGGACTTCCTGCTTTAATGGTCGTATTGCAGGCCTTTTGCTGTTTCGTTAATGATTTGAACGCCCATAAATTTGGTGAACGCAAAAAATTTGAGATGGCGACAAAATGGATTATTCCTGCGATGTCAATAGTTTTGCAGGTTGCTACTTTAGGCTACAGCGTCGGCTGGAATATTGATATAAGGAAGGTTGCGGCAGTGGTTGTAGGCGGGATTTTTGTGGTGATAGGAAATTACATGCCAAAATTTGACCGTATAAAAAATTATGATTTAGACAGTGAGAAGGCAAGAAAGGTAAACCGTTTTATCGGCTATGAGTCGGTTGTAATGGGAGTGTTATTTTTAATAAGTGCATTTTTACCTCCGGTTAGCACACTTATCTGCTTGATGCTTTTAATACCATATGCCATTATCAGTATAATTTACGGAATTAAAACAGCAAGAAAATAGCTATAAAAAAGACACCCTTTGGGGTGTCTTTTAATCTTAAAAGGTATCGTAAATAACTACATCCTCCAGGGGACGGAAGGTTGAATGAAATTCGTGGATAGGTGCGTCGTCAGCGGGGTACCCCATAACTAAAATTGCCAAAGGCTCAATGTTTTCGGGGACATTGAATTCCTCTTTTACTGCATTTGGATCAAAGTGCATAACCCATGTTGAGCCGATGCCGATAGAGTGTGCCATAAGCATCATGTGGGTGGTTACGATTGCCGCATCAACGGGTGCTGATTTTGCCCCGTCATATCGTCTTGTCCAGGTTTCTTCCTTATTATAGCAGACAATCATAGCACTTGGTGCATCAAAATGACACTTGGTGCATTTTTTTAGTTTTTCTGCAGATTCATCTTTGTTTAAAACCAAAATCCTTTGTGGTTGAAAATTACAGCCTGTTGGTGCAACGTGGCCGGCTTTTAAGATTTTATCAATTTCTTCTTGTTTTATATGCTCCTTTTTGAAGGAACGAACAGAGTATCTGTCACTGGCGAGTCTTAAAAAATCCATATATATTCTCCTCAAATCTTTTTTATTTAGTATATCATTTGGAAGGAGTTTAGTCAATAAAAATATATGCAAAGAGAGTTTATTTTAACTACTCCGAAGAAAATTTTTGTTATCAAACTGTGCAATGTCGTCTGTTATGATAGAGCAAAATTATTTGGGAATATAAAAACTCCTTTGAAAAACTATTGACATGATTATTCACGCATAGTACACTATAGTCAAAGGCTTTTATTTTATAAAAATTGCAGAGTTTATAAAGCTGATTCAGGAAATAATAGGAAACAATATAAATAAAATATTAAAACTGCAACCTTTTTTGGGTTTTGAAAGTATTACTATAAAGGGGGAGAAACCGTTGACCAAAGATCAGGTGGTGGAAAAATATTTCAATATGGTTTATAAATTGGCACTAAACCAAACAAAAGACAGGCACCATGCCGAAGATGTCACGCAGGAAGTGTTTTTGAGGTATATAAAAAAAGACTATAATTTTGAGAGTGAGGAGCATATAAAGGCGTGGCTTTTGCGAGTTACCATAAACTGCTCCCATAATGTCTTTAATAGCTCGTGGTTTAAAAAGACAACGCCCATTACCGAAGATATTGCCTTTGAAAATGAGGAAATGGGCGATGTCTACTATGCAACCTTGGAACTACCACAAAAATATAGAACAGTTATTCACTTATTTTACTATGAAGACTTTTCGGTAGCCGAAATTTCAAGATACTTAAATATAAATGAAGCGACGGTAAAATCCCAGCTCCATAGAGGGAGAGAAAAGTTAAAAGAAAAGCTTGAAGGGGGCAACTTTAATGTATAAAAGATTGTATAAAGAGGCAAATGACTCGATACCTTTAAATTCAGAACTGAAGGAAAAGCTAATAAAAGAAGCACGGGCAGAGAATGAAAAGAATAAGTTTGGTTATTTATATAGATACGGTGCAATGGCTGCGGCTTTAGTGATTGCTGTTGGAATTTTTAATCTTTTACCCAAAACTCAAAAATCTGATACTTCCCCAAACCTTGCCGAAGTGATAGTGGAAGAAAATCAGCCGATGCCGAGGATGACAAGGGGTATTCCGGAGACAGTCTCTGAAGATTCAAAAGGAACTCCGCCGGCATTTTCCCCGGCTGATGAACTTGATTATGCCGACTGGATATTACCCGGCGGTATGGCGGTTATAAGCCAAAGTGAAAACTCTGTCGCTTTTTCTGATGGGGATATGAAGTTAACGGTGACTCTTATGCCATATCGTGGACTTTTGGATACGGAAGGCATGATAGAAGGGGAGAGAATAGATGAAAATTCCGTGATGGTAAAAGAAGGGGAAAACGAATATAGCGTGTATCTTATGCGGGGGGATCGGGACTATAAAATTTCTTCAAAAAACATCTCGGAAAAAGATTTAAAAATTTTTGTAAATTCTATTAAATAATAGAATAAATCCACCTTATTTTGGTGGATTTATTTTTATGTCGGGGAAGTCTTTTTTTATAAGTTCTAATAGTTTTTCAGAGTCAGAGTCGAGGGAGCCGGAGTCAATTTGAATTTTTGAAAAAGGATATTTTTTTAAAATTTCACGAAGTACCAAATCAAGATTTTTAGCGTCTTCGGTTACCTTTATAAGTACGGTGTCGGGCGGATTTTTACCCTTTATGATAACCCTTATAATTGCTTCGGTTACAGATATTATACCGATGACCACAAGAATTGATACAATAAAAAGAATTGCCGAAAAAGGCATATTAAAACCTCCATTGATTTAATCTTTTATTGATATAATATGTTTTTTTGGGATTTTTTGTGCAGATTTACCATTTTTGAAATATTTACTCTTTAAATTTTCATAATCTATAAGAACTCTACATATTGACAAAGTTCAAATTTTTAGGTACAATATATAGGTATAATAATTTTTTTGAAAGGATATGATTTCATGGGAATGACTTTAACTGAAAAAATATTGTCTCAGCATATTGTAGACGGTGAAATGATAAAGGGTACGGAAATCGGCATAAAGATTGACCAAACACTTACCCAAGACGCAACAGGTACAATGGCGTATCTGGAATTTGAGGCGATGGGAGTGCCGAGAGTAAAAACAGAACGTTCGGTTGCATACATTGACCACAACACTTTGCAAAGTGGATTTGAAAATGCAGACGACCATAGATTTATTGGAAGCATATGCAAAAAGCATGGCATATATTTTTCACGCCCCGGTAACGGCATCTGTCACCAGGTGCATTTAGAAAGATTTGGTGCACCGGGAAAGACCTTAATTGGTTCTGACAGTCATACTCCAACAGGTGGCGGTATTGGTATGATTGCTATTGGTGCCGGTGGTATGGACGTTGCAGTTGCAATGGGGGGAGGAGCATATTACATTACCTGTCCTAAGGTATGCAACGTAAAATTAACAGGAAAACTAAGCCCTTGGGTTGCTGCAAAAGACGTTATTTTAGAAGTTTTAAAGAGAATGTCTGTAAAAGGCGGCGTGGGTAAGGTTATTGAATATACAGGCGAGGGTGTTAAGACTTTATCTGTGCCTGAGCGTGCGACAATTACAAATATGGGAGCAGAGCTTGGTGCTACAACATCAATCTTCCCGTCGGACGAAACCACAAGAGAGTTCTTAAAAGCACAGGGAAGAGAAGATGTATATATCCCGCTTTCGGCAGATAGTGATGCAGAGTACGATGAAGTTATAGAAATAAATCTATCCGAGCTTGTGCCTTTGGCTGCATGCCCTCATTCACCGGATAACGTTAAGTCGGTAGAAGAAATTGGCAATATGAAGATAGACCAGGTATGTATCGGCTCATGTACAAACTCATCTTTGATGGATATGATGAAGGTTGCACATATCTTAAAGGGTAAGACAGTTCATCCTGATGTTTCGCTATCCATCGCACCGGGTTCAAAGCAGGTTTTAAATATGCTTGCGAAAAACGGAGCATTGTCGATTATGATAGATGCAGGAGCAAGAATTTTGGAGAGTGCCTGTGGTCCATGTATCGGTATGGGTCAGTCACCAAATTCTAAGGGAATATCTTTGCGAACCTTTAACAGAAACTTTGAAGGTCGTTCGGGCACAAAAGACGGACAAATCTATCTTGTGTCACCTGAGATGGCGGCAATTTCTGCAATAAACGGAGTTTTAACAGACCCAAGAGAAATCGGGGATATGCCGGAATTTAAGATGCCGGAATCCTTTGATATTAACGATAATATGATAGTTCCACCTGTATGCGAATGTGAAATGGATACAGTAGAGGTCTTAAGAGGACCAAACATTAAGCCGTTCCCGGTTGCAAAGCCTGTTGGAAATACCATTGAAGCAGAATGTAGCTTGAAAGTTGGCGATAACATCACAACCGACCACATTATGCCGGCGGGGGCTAAGATTTTACCACTTCGCTCAAACATTCCTGCAATTTCAAAGCATTGCTTTACAGTATGTGATGAAGCGTTCCCGGAAAGAGCTGAAAAGCTTGGCAAGAGCATTATTGTTGGTGGTGCAAACTACGGACAAGGTTCATCAAGAGAGCACGCGGCTTTAGCACCTCTGTATCTTGGCGTTAAGGCGGTATTGGTTAAGTCTTTCGCACGTATTCACCGTTCAAATCTTATAAATGCAGGGATTTTACCGCTTACATTTAAAAATGAAGCGGATTATGACAAGATTTCCCAAGGCGATATGCTGTATCTTGATAATTTAGATGATGCGGTTAAAAACGGTAAGGATATAGTGCTTATAAATAAGACTACTGGTGCTGAAATTATATGTGAGTGTGATTTGAGTGACCGTGCAAAGGGTATGATTTTAGCCGGCGGACTTCTTAATTACACTAAGGAAAATTCAAAATAAGAGAGGATAAAGATATGGCAAAAATTCAGATGAAAACTCCGTTGGTTGAGATGGACGGAGACGAAATGACCAGAATCATATGGAAGATGATTAAGGATATACTTATCCTTCCATATGTTGACTTAAAGTCGGAATACTATGATTTGGGATTGGAGCACAGAAACGAAACTAACGACCAGGTAACCTTTGATTCGGCTGAGGCTACAAAAAAATACGGCGTTGCAGTAAAATGTGCTACAATCACACCGAATGCCGACAGAATGACTGAATATAACCTAAAGGAGATGTGGAAGTCTCCAAACGGTACAATAAGAGCAATCTTGGACGGTACAGTTTTCAGAACTCCAATCATTGTTAAGGGAATAACTCCATTTATTCCGACATGGACAAAGCCTATAACAATCGCAAGACATGCATACGGCGATGTTTATAAAAATACCGAAATGCAAGTTCCCGAAGGTGCTAAGTGCGAGCTTGTTTGTACCGATAAAGACGGCAACGAAACAAGACAGCTTATCCATAATTTTGATAAGTCAGCAGGTATTATCCAAGGCTTACATAATGTAGATAAGTCGATTGGAAGTTTTGCAAGAAGCTGTTTTAACTTCGCCCTAGACACTAAGCAAGACCTTTGGTTTGCAACAAAGGACACAATCTCTAAAAAATATGACCACAGATTCAAGGATATTTTTGCAGAAATTTATGATGCGGAATATAAAGAAAAGTTTGAAAAGGCAGGAATTGAATATTTCTATACCCTAATCGATGACGCAGTTGCAAGAGTTATACGTTCTGAGGGCGGATATATCTGGGCTTGTAAGAACTATGACGGCGACGTTATGAGTGATATGGTTGCAACTGCATATGGTAGCCTTGCTATGATGACATCTGTTTTGGTGTCACCTGACGGCGTGTATGAATATGAAGCAGCTCACGGTACAGTACAGCGTCATTACTATAAGCACTTAAAAGGTGAAAAGACATCGACCAACAGTGTTGCTACACTTTTTGCATGGACCGGTGCTATGAGAAAAAGAGGCGAACTTGATAATCTTCCGGAACTTGTGGCTTTTGCTGATAAATTGGAAAAAGCAACAATAAAGACCATCGAAGATGGTGTTATGACAGGGGATTTGGCGGCACTTTCAAAGCTTGAAAACAAAAAGACTGTTACAACAGAAGAATTCTTAAAAGAAATAAATGTAAGACTAGAAAAAATGATTTAATAAAAAGGAGCTTAAAATAAGCTCCTTTTTATTATTCTTCATCAAAGCATGCAATACATCTGATAACACACGAAAGACTCGATAGAATCAAAGATAGGAATAAAATGGCCAACCCTGAGATGATTGCACCAACAACACTTGTTGCGGCAAAAGTGACGCCCAAAAGGATTAGCGATGTTAAAGCCGTACCCAAAATTCCCGTTAATAAAACCGGTAAAATCCGGCATATGCAAATTCGTGGAGTAGGACCACGTGTGAGTGCCAAAGTAACGAAAATAATTGCAAGAAAAACCACTGCAATACCAAATAAAACCCACAAAAATGCAGGAGTCAGGGTAATTGTTGCAGAGAAGGTTAAAAATGCTGCAATTATTCCGATAATGATGCTTCCCAAAATTGCAAGAATTATGCAGTTTGGTCTAAACACGCAGTCACAGCCGCAGTTTTGATTATTCATAAAATTTCACCTCCCGTTATAATATATGAAAAAATGAAAAAAGGGGTGAAAAAAAGACTACCTTTGGGTAGTCTTTTTAAATAATCTAAAGTTTAAATTAGAATTCGGTTGAATCAGCGTCGATTAGCCACTTGCCATCAACTTCAGTTAATGTAAATTCGGCTTCTTCGGTTGTTCTTTCAAGGCTATCGATTTCTTTTTCTAATATATCGCCAATTGCGTCGATTGCTTTTGGTAGTAAGTATTCAATAACTTCTTGTTCTGTTGAATCATCGGTTAAATCGCCGTTTGCCATTGCTTCTTCAGCGATTTCTACGAATTTTGCAGAAAAATCAGTAGATAGAGCGTTGTTTAGTGCATCTTCAAGTGCATTAAAGTCTGCCATTGTAATGTCTACCTTGGCAATCATGTTGTCACCGTCTTCTTCAACAGATAGGATGTCGTAATTGATGGTTGCAAGCATTTTGTCGATAAGTGAATCAAACATATCTCCAAACTGTGTTTTGTAAGCACCAAGTTCTTCAGGAAGGCTGTTTATGGTTTCTTCTTTTACGGCATCGAAATTAAAATCAGAAAATTCTTCAGGAAGTTCGCCGTCTATGTATTTCGCCATCTCTTTTGTGTCCAATTCACAGAAGGCATCCATAAAGTCCTTAACTGTTTCTTCAGCTGCTTCTTTTGGATCAGTTTCTTTTGAAACTTCTGTTTGTTTGGTTTCTTCCTTCTTGTCATCCTTGTTGTCTTTATTTTCTCCGCAAGCTGTAAGGGAGAATACCAAAGTCAATGCAAGAATCCCTGTTAGTAGTTTTTTCATTTAAAATCATCTTCTTTCTTAAAATTTGTAATATAAATATTACTTTCGTTATGATAGCATATTTTGAGAAAAATGTCAATATACTTATTTTTTTAAAACCCCATGAGATTTGCAGAAAAAATATGTAGTTTTTAGCTGTAATTCAGAACCGATTAAAAATTTTTACACCCAATATATAGTTTTTTTTGGAAAAACTATTGAAATTTATAACAATATGTATTATAATAATATCAAGTATTAGTACCAAGTGCTAAATTGATGGTGATAAGGAGGGTATTTATGGTTAGAACTGAGTTAAAAAAAGAGCGTCATAAAAAGCTTATGGCGATAGTTAATAAAAACCCTTTTATAAAAGACAGTGAGCTGGCTGAAACTCTTGGCGTAAGTGTTGCTACAATCCGTATTGACCGAGGCGAATTGGAAATTGGTGAATACAGAGAAAGAGTGCGGAATATGGCAAGAAACATAAGCGGAAAGGACTCTTTGGACATTGTGGATATGAATCCTTTTCATGATGGTATATCCATTATCAAGACCGATGATGTTGCAACTTATGATGACACTGATATCATAAAAGGTCAGGCACTTTTTGGGATGGCGGAAAATCTTGCACTTGATATAATAAATGAAAATAAGGCGACAATAAGGGTCGCTAACATGAAGCATTTTAAGGAAGTCAGAAAAGGTGAAAGATTAGTAGCAAAGTTCGAGGTCATCAGAATGAAAAACAAAGACTTCATTGTCTGGGTTAAGATTTACTCAAATCAGGTTGAAGTTTTCAGATGTAAATTTAGCTTGAGTGCATAAATTGGAGAAAAGGAAAATGAAGATTGTTATAGATGCTTTCGGGGGAGATAATGCACCGGATGTTCCGGTAGAGGCGAGCGTTATGGCGGTAAATTGCCGACCCGACCTTGAGATTATCCTCACTGGAAAAAAAGAAATTATCGAGGAGAAACTAAGTAAGTTTCGATTCGATAAGAACAAAATAGAGGTTGCAGATTGCCGTGAGGTAATCACAAACCACGACGAGCCGGTAAAGGCGGTAAAGAGAAAAAAAGATTCATCTATGGTTGTTGGTGCGAAGATTTTATCTGAAGGAAAAGCTGATGCGTTTTTATCTATGGGAAGTACCGGAGCACTTCTTGCGGCGGCACTTTTGATTGTGGGGAGAATAAAAGGGGTCATAAGACCGGCCCTTGCAACCCAAATCCCCACCGACCAAGGCGGCAAGCTTTTAATAGATGCTGGTGCAAACACCAACTGTAAACCTGAGGTGCTATTACAGTTTGCCAAAATGGGAAGTATTTATATGGAGAAAGTCCACGGTATCAAGTCGCCGAAGGTTGGTTTGGTAAATAATGGTGCTGAAGAAGAAAAGGGGACACCCTTAACCCGGGAAGCACACATGCTTTTGAAAAATAATAACATGAACATAAATTTTATTGGAAACCTTGAAGGCAGAGAAATGATGGAAGGGTTGGCTGATGTCATTGTCTGCGACGGATTTTCCGGAAATATCATCTTAAAGACCTTAGAGGGTATGGGAAAGGCTGTAGGTAAAAATTTAAAGAGTATTTTTGACGGCGGAATTTTCAAAAAAATTGCAGCACTTTTGGTTTTAAAAGATTTAAAAGCCTTTAAAAATAAGATGGACTATAGAGTATATGGCGGTGCACCTTTGATTGGCATTAAAAAGCCTGTTATAAAGGGTCACGGGTCATCTGATGTTAAAGCTGCATATGCCTCTATTATTGGTATTGAAAAAATCGTATCAGGAGATGTCACAGGTGAAATTGAGAAAGTTTTAAAAGATAACGGAGAGGAAAATTAGTATGAGTTATGCAAAAATAACCGGAATAGGGTATTTTGCACCCGAAAAAGTTTATGACAATGAATATATGGAGAGCATTGTTGAAACCAACGACGAGTGGATTATTAAAAGAACAGGGATAAAGAGACGTCACATTGCAGCAAATGATATTTTTACCACCGACATTGCAACAAAGGCGGCGGAAAATGCCCTAAAAGATGCGGGAATTGGTAGTGAGGAGTTGGACCTTATAATTTTAGCCACGGTAACTCCTGATTATTTCACACCATCGTGCTCCTGTGTTGTGCAGAAAAATCTAGGTGCTAAAAATGCGGCGGCGTTTGATGTAAATGCGGCGTGCTCAGGCTTTGTTACAGGTCTTACCATTGCCAAGCAGTTTATAGAAAATGAAAGATATGAAAATGTGTTGGTAATTGGTGCCGATGCTTTAAGTAAAGCAACTGATTATAAAGATAGAGGCACTTGCATATTATTTGGTGATGCGGCGGGGGCTGTGGTCTTGTCAAAATCGGATAAATGCGGCATAATTTCAGAAGAAATCGGTGCAAAAGGAGAAGATGGTGATAAGCTTACCCTTCTTGCCTTCAGACACGATGGGGATGAAATAGAAAAAAGAGTCAGCCAAAATCCTAATACTATCTGGATGTCAGGCTCCGAGGTTATGAAGTTTGCCGTAAAGGCAATGGAGAGTGCCGCAAGAAATGTTGCCGAAAAAGCGGGTATTGACATTACCGACGTGGATTTAATTATCCCACATCAGGCAAATAAGCGAATAATTGACGGTGCAGCAAAGAGAATGGGAATAGACTTATCAAAAGTTTTTGTAAATCTTGAGGAATATGGAAACACATCCTCAGCATCGATTCCGGTTGCTTTAGCGGAGGCTGTGGCATCGGGGAGAGCCAAAAAAGGAGATAAGATTATATTAGTAGGTTTTGGCGGCGGTCTTACATGGGGTGCCACCTTAATTGAACTTTAAAGGGGCGGTACAAAATATGAAATCAAAGATATGTGAACTTTTAAATATTGAATATCCTGTAATCCAGGGCGGTATGGCATGGGTTGCAACGGCAGAGCTTGCGGCGGCGGTATCTGAAGCCGGTGGGCTAGGATTGATTGCGGCAGGTGGAGCACCAGCGGATGTTGTAAGAGGCGAGATTAAAAAGGCAAGAGAGCTTACGAAAAAACCCTTTGGTGTGAACGTGATGTTAATGTCACCTTTTGCTGAAGATGTTATGCAGGTTATAATTGAAGAAAAGCCGGCAGTTGTTGTGACAGGAGCCGGGAATCCTGCAAAGTTTATTCCGCTTTTAAAGGAAGCTGGGATTAAAATTATGCCGGTAGTTGCAAGTGTGGCACTGGCAAAGAGACTTGAAAAAAGTGGCGTTGACGCAGTGATTGCAGAAGGAACGGAGGCCGGCGGCCATATTGGTGAAATTACGACTATGGTTTTAGTGCCGCAGATTGTGGATGTGGTAGAAATCCCTGTTATTGCAGCCGGCGGTATCGTCGACGCAAGAGGTACACTTGCCGCCTTTTCGCTAGGGGCAGAAGGTGTTCAGGTTGGGACTAAGTTTATATGTTCTGATGAATGCATCGCCCATGAAAACTATAAAAATGCAATTATAAAGGCAAAGGACCGAGATGCGGTTGTGACCGGAAGAAGCACAGGTGCACCGGTTCGAGCACTAAAGAATAAGCTAACCAAAGAATACGACCGACTTGAAAAAGAGGGTGCGAGCTTTGAGGAAATCGAGGCATTGGGAGTCGGGGGCTTAAGACGTGCATTTTTAGAGGGAGACACCGACATGGGGTCTTTGATGGCAGGGCAGTCTGCGGCGATGGTTTCAGATATTAAGCCATGTAAAGAGATCATAAAAGAACTTATGGATATGGAAAAGATTTTGGAAGGATTATCTTCAAAATTAAAATAAGGAGGAGAATATATGGGAAAAGTTGCCTTTGTATTTTCGGGGCAGGGTGCTCAGAAAATCGGTATGGGAAAAGAGCTCTATGAAAACTATGCGGTTTTTAAAAAGACATTTTCCGAGGCAAGCAATGCCTTGGGCTTTGATATCAGTCAAATGATTTTTGAAGGTGACGAAGAAACCCTGATGCTTACCGAAAACACTCAACCCTCAGTCGTTACAATGAGCGTTGGAGCATATAGAATTCTAAAAGATTACGGAATAAAGCCTGATGTGGTTGCAGGTCTTAGTCTTGGCGAATATTCAGCACACGTTGCGTCGGGGACTATGGAGTTTTCGGATGCCGTGAGACTTGTTAAAAAAAGAGGCAAGTTCATGCAGGAAGAAGTGCCGGTAGGAAAAGGTGCTATGGCGGCAATCTTAGGGATGACTTCGGATGATGTTATTAAATGTTGTAAAGAAGCATCGGAATTTGGCATATGCGAGCCGGCAAACTTTAACTGCCCCGGACAGATTACGGTAGCCGGTGAAGTGGCGGGGGTAGAGTATGCTTGTGAAATTGCCAAGGAAAAGGGCGCAAAGCGTGCCATGATGCTGCCGGTGAGTGCACCTTTCCACTGCAGTATG
>JAZULN010000046.1:0-1551 GCA_045603125.1 Clostridia bacterium
GGGGACCCCGCAGCCATAATATCAATTTCTTACTCGATGCTCTTTAAGTAGTTAACAGCATCTCCTACTGTAGAAATCTTTTCTGCTTCTTCATCAGGGATTTCGATATCGAATTCAGTTTCCAAACCCATAATTAGTTCAACTATATCTAATGAATCGGCACCCAAATCTTCAACGAATGAAGCTTCCATTGTTACTGCCGCATCATCAACGCCTAATTGGTCAACGATAACTTGCTTTACTCTTTCAAATTCCATTTTCTTGTCACCTCCTTTTAAAAGACTTTTTTATTACATCACCAAGCCGCCATCAACGTTTATGGTCTGACCTGTAATATAACTCGATAAATCTGATGCTAAGAATAACACCGCCTTTGCCACGTCCTCAACTTTACCAAAACGTGACAGTGGTATCGCATCAAAGTATTGGTTTTTAACTTCATCTGTCAAAACATCTGTCATATGTGACTCAATAAATCCCGGTGCTACTGCATTCGCTCTTATGTTTCTTGACGAGAACTCTTTTGCCACAGTCTTTGTAAGACCGATAAGCCCCGCCTTTGAAGCTGTATAGTTTGCCTGGCCTGCATTTCCCATAACGCCTACAACCGATGCGATATTGATAATCGAACCGCTTCTTTGTTTCATCATAGGTCTTGCCGCCGCCTTTATACAGTTAAATGCACCTTTTAGGTTAATGTCCAAAACCAAATCCCAGTCTTCTTCCGACATTCTAAGCATAAGTCCGTCTCTTGTAATACCGGCATTATTTACTAAAATATCAATTTTCCCGAACGCCTTTATAGTTTCTGCCATAAGATTTTCAACATCTTCTGTATTTCTGACATCGCCTCTTACAACAATGGCCCGAACTCCCAGTGCCTCAATCTCTTTTTTGGTGTCGTCTGCATAGTCTGACCCCGGGATATCATTTATCACGATATCTGCACCATTTTCAGCAAGCTTTAGAGCAATCGCCTTACCGATACCCCTGCCGGAGCCTGTTATAATTGCAACTTTACCTTTTAACATATCATTCATTCCTTCCCACGCAGGAAACACCGAAGGGTATTTCCTATATTTTATATGTTATTTCATAATTTGTAAAGGGTTTTTTAAAAATTAACCCCGAAAGCCTCAAGGGTTTTTTCTAAAGACGCCATATCCTCTACATTATATACCGAAATTTCTTTGTCAATCTTTTTAATAAAGCCGGAAAGTGTCTTCCCCGGGCCGATTTCAACGAATGTATCGACACCGTCTTCAATCATTTTCCTTACACTTTCTTCCCACTTAACCGAGCTTGAAACCTGTCTCTTTAAAAGTTCTTTTACATCGCCCTGACTTCCAACATAATCCGCCGTAACGTTGGTTATAAGCGGTATATTCATTTGGTTTAAGCTGATATTTTGAAGCTCTGCCGCCAATTTCTCGCCGGCACCCAAAAGCATGGAGCAGTGAAACGGAGCTGACACCGGCAAAAGCATTGCACGTTTTGCACCCATCTCTTTTGCTATTTCACAGCATTTTTCAACTGGCAAAACCTCGCCCG
>JAZULN010000047.1:0-16148 GCA_045603125.1 Clostridia bacterium
TACATTTACATTATATATATGTATAATATATGTAATAAAATAAGTTAATAGTGTCTTTATTTAAAAAGAAAGGACAACAAAATGGAACATATTTACGAGGATATAAAAAAAGCAAAGAGAATCGTTATAAAGGTTGGCACCTCCACCCTTACCTATGATACCGGCAAGATGAATTTAAAAAGAATTGACTCCCTGTCCCGGGTTTTATCTGACCTCAGAAATCAGGGTAAAGAAATCATTTTGGTTTCATCAGGTGCTATCGGGATTGCGGTTGGAAAATTGGGTCTTCCAGAAAAGCCAAAGGAAATCGCCAAAAAGCAGGCAATCGCGGCAGTGGGCCAATGCGAGCTTATGTATCTATACGACAAGATGTTTTCTGAATATAATAACACCGTAGCACAAATCCTTTTAACAAAAGATGATATTGTAATTCCGCGAAGAAAAAGAAATATTCAGAATACCTTCTATACACTTTTAGATATGGGAATTATCCCTATTGTTAATGAAAACGATACTATCTCAGCCGACGAAATCGAAATCGGCGACAACGATATTCTATCTGCCGTGGTAGCGGATTTGGTAGATGCTGACCTTTTAGTCTTATTCTCAGACATCGACGGCTTATACGACCACGACCCACATACCTATGATGACGCAAAATTGATTCCTATGGTATTTGATGTATCCTCTGTAAGACCAATCGCAGGTGGTGCCGGCACTAAACGTGGTACAGGCGGTATGGTAACCAAGCTAAATGCGGCGGACGTTGCAACCGCAGCCGGCATACATATGATTATCACCAATGGTAGCGACGTATTTAAGCTCTATGATATATTAGAAGGAAAGCCAACCGGTACGCTTTTTGTATCAAAGAATTTTTGTGACAAGTAGATTTTAATATAAGAAAGGCTTTTTTATTATGACAGAAGAATTATTAAAAAAAGGAACGCTTGCAAAAGAGGCAGCCTTTAAGCTTGCAACAATAACAACAGAACAAAAAAATAATGCTCTTAAAAACATTGCAAGGGCATTAGTAGAGCGTTGTGACGAGATTATTTATGCAAATTCGATAGATTTAAAAAATGCCAAAGAAAAAGGTATGAATAAATCTATGCTCGACCGCCTCACCTTAACTCCTCAGCGAATTAAGGATATTGCAAACGGTGTCTTACAGGTTGCAGACCTTCCCGACCCGATCGGGGTTATAACCGAAAGTTGGGTAAGACCAAACGGACTTGAAATTTCCAAAAAGCGTGTTCCAATGGGCGTTATTGCAATAATCTTTGAGGCTCGTCCAAATGTTACAGTCGATGCTGCAGCACTATGCTTAAAAACATCAAATGCAGTAATACTAAGAGGTGGAAGTGAAGCAATAAACTCAAATATCGCCATTATGAAGATTATGAAAGATTCAGTAATCGCAAGTGGCATGCCGGTAGGTTGTATGGACATTTTAGAGGATACTTCACGTGAAACTGCAACAAAACTTATGAAAATGAACGGCTTTATTGACCTTTTAATTCCCCGTGGCGGAAAAGGGCTTATTAAAACAGTCGTGGAAAACGCAACTGTACCTGTAATTGAAACCGCTGCCGGAAACTGTCACATATACGTTGATAAAGAATGTGATTTTAATATGGCGACCAAGGTAATAGAAAACGCAAAAGTCAGCAGACCATCTGTATGTAACGCCGTGGAAACATTATTGATTCACGAAAATATTGCAGAAAAATATCTTCCGGTAATTTGCGATGTTCTAAATAAAGAGGGCGTTGAAATCAGAGCTTGTGAAAAAGCTTTAAAGATTCTACCCCACTTAGTCCCGGCAACCGAAGAGGACTGGGCAACCGAGTATAATGACTATATAATATCGGTAAAAGTTGTAAAAGATGTGGACGAGGCAATCGGCCATATCAACAAATTCAATACAAAACATTCAGAATCTATTATAACCAACAACCCCGAAACCGCCGAAAGGTTTATGACAGAAGTTGACGCTGCGGCAGTTTATCATAACGCATCAACCCGCTTTACCGACGGATTTGAGTTCGGGTTTGGTGCAGAAATTGGAATCAGCACCCAAAAGATGCATGCACGCGGTCCTATGGGCCTTGCGGAGCTTACATCTATTAAATATATAATCAAGGGTAACGGTCAGACAAGATGAATTTAAAGCCATAACGACCTATGGCGGAAAAGGAGATAATGTTTTGAAGAAGAAAATTATAGGTTTAACCGCCTCTTTGCTTTGTGTAACAGCACTTACATCATGCGGACAAGATATTGCAAAAGAGGCAACCCAAAAAGGACAGAACTATTTTGACAGTGGCGACTATACCAATGCCGCAAAATCCTTTGGTTTGGCTATCGATAACGGCTCAAACGACGAAAAGGTCAAGCTTCTTTATGATATTAGCTTGGCATATCACCAAGCCGAAGAAGCCCACTCCGAAAAGAGATTTAAAACGGCAAAGGAAATTATTGAATCAATTAACCCGGAGTATGAAAAGTACGGAATTAAGGAAAGCATACTTTCTTTGGAAAATAGCGTTGATCAGTCGCTAAAATCAGAGGAAGTCTTAGCATCAGTATCGAAAAAACTTGAAGCTTTGGATTATTCAGGAGCGAGTGCTTTGATAGACTCAATAGATGTATCTATCCTCTCCCCCGAGCAGGTAAATATCTTAAAAGAATATAAAGCAACAATAGAACAGGCATTGGCCCCGGTAGCAGAACCTGGACCTGCCCCTCAACCGGCAGAACCAACCCCTCAACCGGTTACTCCAAAGCCTATTGTTGAAACACCAAAACCAGCACCGGTTAAGCCTGCAATAAACATCCACATTGCATGGGATCAATACATATTCCCAAGTGATACTACTTATCTTACAAGAGAACAGCTAAATACCCTTACAAAAACTGAAATACAGTATATTTCAAACGAAATATATGCTCGCCGTGGTCACATATTTACCACTGAAAAATGGCAGAACTATTTCGGTGGAAAGACCTGGTATAGAGCAACAAAGACTGTTCGATGGGCAGACTTTAACGAAATCGAAAAAGCAAACCTGACACTCATCAAGGAATATTTAAGATAACGGGAGGGAATTTAAATGAAAAAAGTTATATCTATATTATTATGTTTTATGTCCCTCACACTAACAGGATGTACTAAAAAGGTAAACATTGACGAGTTGATATCGGCAAGGGAATTACCCGAATACACCGAAAAGGTTGAAGTTAAGGTAGTCGAAACAAACGGTGAGGTTGAATCACCAGAAGACATAATTGTAATTGATGAATAAGATAAAAAATCCACCCTTTTGGGTGGATTTTTTTAATCCGCAAGATTTATAATTTTTCGTAACTTTGTTACGGCATATTCATAAGCAAGAGCCGTTCCTGATTTTGGTTGATAATCACACACATCCCTCTTTGCCCTTTTTCTTCTCGGTGGCAAATAATCTTCTTTATAATATACAACACAAATTTCCGATTTATCTATCATATCATAATTTCTTTGGGTATATGCTGCCCGACCGGCATTTCTCGCCCTTTCAGGAAAATACGATTTCTCCCAATCCTTCCACGGAGTTTCTGCATAGAATTCATCACTATAAGGACCACTGTCCCGAACATACACTCTTTTTAAAAACTCAAATGTCTCCTTTTCTTCTTTCAAAACCTTACGGCACAAATCATTAAACTCTCCTTTACTCCCAAAAAGAAAAGTTTTAACACCTTCATACATAATAAGTTTTTCAAATGTTTCTTCCAGTTTTTCCCTTAATTCTTCTTCTCCCTCAATTTTTCTATGTCCGAAAACACAGCAAATTTTCCCTTCAAATTCCATACCATACTCCCCCGCCAATTAAAAAATGCGTAGTCAACCCGAAACGAGAGACCACGCACCAAAAAGCGTACAATCTCCGGTTTCTAAATGTTACCACACATTTTCAATACACTATAAACTCACGTACAAGAGTATGACGAAACAAGAGTGTACGCTTTTTAACAATTAGCGTACCCCCTGCACATGAGTTTATTCAGTTAAGTGTATGTCAAATTTTGACATGAAAATATGTGGTACAAATATTGTATCACACATTTTAGAATTTATCAAGGGGCAAATAAAAATCCACTTCATTTGAAGTGGATTTTTTACAATCTTTTTTTGTTCTGGACTTTTTTCCCTTTGCCGGGGATGAAAAAAAAATGTTTCAGAACGGACAAACTGAACCAAGCGAAGCTTGGGTTACCCGAAGGCGTACGAGGGTACGTCGAGGGGTGAAGTTTGTTCGTAGCAAAAAGATATAGGTTAAGAAAATTGTATAAACCTTATCATCTTTTTGCGGTCTGGACTTTTTTTACATTCCCTTTAACAAAAGAATTCTTTATATCTATCTATACTATTTCTTATAATCTCTTTCGCAACATCAGGTCCTAAAACTTCGCTAACGACAGTTTCCTTACCTTCAAGCGACTTATAAACCTTAAAGAAGTGAGAAATTTCGTCGAAATTGTGTTGTGGAAGTTGAGAGATATCGGTGTAAACGGTAAGCGACGGGTCATTAAATGGAATTGCAATGATTTTCTCGTCTTCCTGTTCGTTATCAATCATCTTTATAACCCCAATTGGATAACATTTAACCAAGGTCATCGGAACTATAGACTCCTGACACAACACTAAAACATCAAGCGGGTCATTATCTGAGGCATAAGTTCTTGGAATAAATCCATAGTTTGCCGGATAGTGAGTCGAAGTATATAAAACTCTGTCTAACGATAATAGTCCGGTTTCTTTATCCATTTCGTATTTATTTTTTCCACCCTTCGGGATCTCAATACACGCAACAAATTCATTAGGTGATATTCTCTTCGGGCTTATATCGTGCCAAATATTTGTCATTTTCTACATCCTCTTTCCTAATTTTCTATTATTGTACCATAAAAGGAAGAATTTGTAAATAGTTAAAGTTAATCAGTTTTTGCCTTGGGCTTGAATATAAATGATGCAATAAGCCCAAAAAGGATTGCCGCAGTAATGCCTGTAGCAGTGGCTGTTAGTCCGCCCGACAAAACCCCTAAAATCCCGTCTTTTGATACCGCTGTCCGCACTCCCTTTGCAAGGTTATAGCCAAACCCCGTCAATGGCACAGTTGCCCCTGCCCCTGCAAATCGAACTAATCCTTCATACACACCTATTGTTTCCAAAAACACCCCTAAAACCACATAGCTAACAAGAATTCTTGCAGGGGTGAGCTTTGTTTTATCAATAAATATCTGCCCGATTGCACAGATAATTCCACCCACAACAAACGCTTTTATATAATCCATTTTATTCCTCCTTTGATATTCCAACAGCATGGGCAATTACCGGTATTGTCTCGCCCTGACCAACTATCGAGCTATTCATCAAAGCCCCCGTTCCAACAACCAACACCCTTTTTATTTTCCCGTCTAAGAGATCTTTATAAACCTTCCCGGTAAATACGCTTGCAATACATCCACAACCACTGCCACCTGAATGCACGTCGTTGGTTTTAGTGTCATAGATAAGCTTTCCGCAATCCCTGTGCTTTTGATATGCATCAATCCCGGACTGATTCAACATATCAAGAAGTATATCCGACCCGATTATTCCAAGGTCGCCGGTGTAGATTCTATCATAATAGTCTATCCCAACACCTAAATCCTCAAAATGTCTTTTTATGGTGTCATACGCCGCCGGTGCCATGGCGGCACCCATATTGTTTAGGTCGGATATCCCCAAATCTACAATCTTTCCCGCCGTTGCACTCTCTATTTTGATTTCGGTTTTTTCCGATGTCAAAACAGCTGAACCACTCCCCGTCACAGTCCATTGTGATGATGGCGGACGTTGCCCACCGTAATCAAGTGGAAACCGAAACTGTTTTTCGGCAGAACAAAAGTGGCTTGAGGTTGAACAGGTTACATTTTTAGCAAATCCACCATCTATTGTAACCGAACCTATTAGCATACTCTCAACCATAGTTGAGCATGCCCCATATAGCCCCAAAAAGGGGATTTTTATGTCCCTCATGGCATAATGTGACCCAATGCATTGATTTAATAAGTCCCCGGAAAAGGCGAAGTCTATATCATCAGGCTTTAATCCTGATTTTTTAAGGGCAGTTTCTATTGCAACCTTTAACATTTTACTCTCCGCCTTTTCCCAAGACTTTTCGCCAAAATAGTCATCATCAAGCAAAACATCAAAATAATCTTTAAGCGGGCTTTTCCCTTCCTTTACACCCACAACATTTCCTGTCCCTTTTATATATACCTCTTTAAATTTCATTGACTGTTTCCCTATTTTCATATCATCAACTCCTAACTAATGATATCTTTTGCCGAAGAAAAATAAAATATTCTGGACTAAAAAAAAATCACGAAATAAATTCGTGATTTTTTAGTTATTTAATTTTACTTTTTAAGAACTCAACAGCCAATGCAATATCGGCAGCAGGATTTATTCCTACCTCTCTTTCGATAGTCAAAAACCCCGTATAGCCTATATCATCGAGAGCTTTAAGATAATTATCATATGAAACTTTCCCCATTCCAAGCGGAACTTCGATAAAATATTTTTCTTTTCTTAATTCGCTCTCTTCAATACTATACACAACTTCAGGATCAACGTCTTTTAACTTTATTCCGTCTTTTGCATGGGTATGAACTATATAGTCTTTCAGGGTATATACCGCCTCTACCGGATCATCATTTGAAATCATTATAAAGTCTGCCGGGTCAAAGTTCACCGCAGCTCCGGAAGAACCGATACTATCTAAAAACCCCTTTAATACAGCCGCCTTTTCAGCACCCGTTTCAATTGCAAGCTTTGCACTAATTGTTGCTGCATATTCTGCAAGTTCGCCATAGGTCTCCTGCATGATTTTGTATCTTGGATGATTAGGATCCTCCGGAATCACGCCAATATGAGTTGTAACCACATCAGTCCCCAATTCCTTTGCTAAATACAAAATCCTCTTTATCTCCTCAACGGTGCCGGTATCTCTTTCAAGGTTTTTATAACCTTTTCCAAAATCACCGCAAAGAGCAGAAAAAACCAAACCATTTGATGCCATAATATCTAAAAGCTCACGACACCTTGAATTTGTCATATTTTTGGGGGAATGTTCGCCATTTGTTGCATACATCTGTAATCCCTTAATTCCAAGTTTTGCTGCCGTTTCTATGGCTTTTCTTTCGCTAAGACGAAAGGAGTCCATAATAGCACCTATTGAAAAATTATACATAAGTTTCCCCTCTTAAAAAAATCAAATCAAAACCCATTCGAATGGAGTCTTTGAAGCCTTGGTTGCCGCCTCAATTGTTGCCATTACGTTTATAGTTTGCTTATGCGGAACCGCTTCTTTGCCTGTTCTGAAAAATTCCACCATAGCTTTTATAAAGTATGAGAAGAAATCCGATTGTGCCTTATAATTTTTAGCATTGTTATCTTTATCGGCAACTGTTAATTCAAATGCACCGTCCGGGTCATCAATATGCGCACACTGGACAAATCTTTTGTCTTCAAACTCTACGATATAGCTTGGATTTTCAGCATTACCTAAAAACATAACTCGCTTCGGGTCACATTCCATAAGCATCATCACCGGCTCCAACTGATGAACCGCATAATCTTTAACATCTCCTGAGCCTGCACTATAGATTTTGCTAATCTTTTCTTTATCAATATCCTTCCACTCGGTTGCATAGCGAAGTGCTGAACTTGAATAACACTTTGTACCGTGTTTCTCAGCTTTTTCAAACATTCTTACAGCCGATGCCTTGTCGGGTGCAAAGGTTTTATCGATATATGTAAGCTTACCCGATTTTAATGGAATATCTGAGAGTTCCTCGTGCATTTCAGGGTTATCCGGAGATAAAACCACCAGGCAATCGCTCTTTTCAACAACCTCTTCAATGGTTTCTAAAAGCTCTACGCCATGCATTTTAGCCCACTCTTTATTTGTGATACCATAGGGGTTATCAATCTTACCATAAGCATAGCAAACTTTAAATTCACCGTCTGTTTCGTTACGGAAAAATTCAGGATAATTGTTTGCATGCCATTCGTCAAGATAATAATCAATAAATCCAACTTTTACCATCTAAAATCCCCCTTTAGAATGTAACTTCTCTATGTTCTTTGGCCGAAACGTAGATTGCATCCATCATCTTTGCTGTGATGATGTTTGTATCAATATGAGATGCCAAACGCTTGCCTGTCTTTATGCAATCAACAAATTCATCAATTTCTACCTGGAAGTGGTTAGGTACATCTGTTTCAAAGGTTGTCTTTGTAAGCATTCCGTTCATTGTTGAGTATAGAGTAAATTCAGCACCGTATTGAAGTCTGACTCCCCCTTTTGTACCGATAAAGTCGATAAACATTTCCTCCTCACCGATATTTTGTGCCCATGCGCCGTTAAAGGTTACGACCGGGCCTTCAGTTCTGATCATACCGGTAACACCTTCTTCAACTGAATAAACGCCGTCGAGCTTTGGAGGACCTGCCCACATTTCTTTATATACATATCCTTCGATAGGGCTTCCCAATTTTGAGAATGTTTCTGCCGAAACAGACTTGGTTTTTGGGTCACCGCAGCAATACATTACGATATCAAAGAAGTGTACACCCCAGTCGATCATAACACCGCCGCCGGCAACTTCGGCATTAGTAAAGTCACCGCCAAGACCTGGGATGCTTCTTTGCTTTCTGAAACTTACATATACCTGGTAAACTTCACCTAAATCCCCATTGTCTATCATTTCTTTAATCTTTTGAACATTCTTGTTAAAACGGTTCACAACACCGATATTTAAAACCTTGCCGGTTCTGTGTTGAGCTTCCTGCATAAGTAGTGCTTCTTCGTATTTTCTAGCCGCCGGCTTTTCGCAAAGTACGTTCTTACCTGCCTCTAGTGCTTTGATTGTGATTTCTGCATGGACATTGTTTGGAGTACAAACCGAAATCGCCTCAATCTCAGGGTCTGCTAAAACCTCGTTATAATCTGTTACTGCGATACCGCATCCATATTCTGAAACCGCTTTTTCAGCTCTTTTCTTTATAATATCGCAAAAATATTTGATTTCTGCATCCTTATTGTTCATATATGCAGGAATGTGTTGGAAATTTGCGATTGTTCCGCATCCAATAACTGCTACTTTCATTTTTTTATACCTCCAAAAATTTCTATTGTTACTTTATATTATAACACATTTTAGAACAATATCAATACTAAAAATTGCTCTGTTATAGTCTAAAATTTGCTATTGAACATATTTTTATACTCTGTCGGGCTAATTGACACTACTTTTTTGAAGCTTTGAGAGAATGTATGAGCTGTACCCATATTTAAATATTCAGCAATTCCCGTCACCGACATATCGGTGGTCTTTAAGAGCTCGCATGCCATCAGTATCTTTTTTCGAATCAGGTATTCCTTTATCGAAATACCCATTTTTTCCTTAAAAAGATGGGTGAGATAATATTCACTGTATGAAAGCTTCTCTGCGATACTTCGGATACTCTTGATGTTAATATATTCTCTGTCTATGTATCTTAAAAGATGATACATTGTAAACTGCTTTGCGCTGTATTTATAGCTATTGTTCCGTCTTACTTTTCCGCCGCTATTGTCAATTATTCTTGAAAGTGCTATAAATATCTGCGAAATATAAAGATTTATCATAGTATTACTATTTTCATCTTTTAAGTAAAATTCGTTTATTAAAAGCTCAGAAAAAATCCTGACATTTCCTTCGTCGGTTACAACAAAGCTTTCCGGTTCAAAATACCCTTTAATATTTTTTAAGTTTTCATTGGTAAAATCAGGGTTTATCCCCAAGCATATATAACGAAAATTCTCTTCATTCTCTGCAATGATTTTATGTCTTACCCCTTTTTTACAAAAGTGAATCTGACCGCCTCTTAATTCTTGGCACAAATCATTTGAGAAAAACTTCGCTTTCCCCGAAATTACATAGGTAATTTCGTCGCACTCCTGAACATGCTCGTATATTTCACTACCCTTCATAATCGACAGTTCTGATGCCTGAAACACTTCACCAACAGGCAAGTTTAAAGTCTCTCGCCTTAGCACTGCGTCGAAGGAATAAACCTTCTCTTCCTTTCCAATCATAAGTTTCTCCATTCCGCCAGAATTGGCTATAAATTTATTTACATTCTAAAATTTCCACGTCGTTTAATAATTCAAAAATCCTATCAGGGCTCGGCGGGTTTGTACCCGCCTCAAGGCATGCAGCACTCCCGAACGCCACCGCATATCTTAGGGTGTCTATAGGATTTAATCCATTTATCACTCCAAAGATATATCCTGCAATCGAACTGTCACCAGCACCGATTGTGGAGGTCACCTTAATTTTTGGTGTTTTTGCCACAAATTCTCCCTCGCCCGTGGCATACACAGCACCCTTAGAACCAAGGCTTATTAGCACATTTTCTATACCGGCATCCCTTAGTTTTTTCGCCGCTTTTTTCCCGGATTCAAGGTCACAAACCACATCATCAGAATAAATTTTAACCTCTTCTTCATTTGGTTTTATAAGCCACGGCAAAATTTCAAACAAATCGTCTTTTTCAAATGACTTCGAATCGACAATAACTTTTGCGCCCTTTTCCTTCAAACCTTTTAAAAATCCTTTTACATATCCCTTATCAATTCCGTCAGGGATTCTGCCGGCAAAAACAAAAATCAAATCTGATATATCCTCACCCGATAGTTTTTCCATCACTCTATCTATTAAAGAATTATCGCAAGATAATCCCGAAAAGCTAATTCGGGTCTCAGGCGTGGTTTTTGAGTGAAGGGTGATATTTTCACGAATTCTTCCAAAAACTCTTATCTCATCATATCGGATATTATCATTTTTAAGACTATTTAAAAAGTCATCGCCGTTTTCGTCACCTACTACCACATATGCACAGTTGTCAATCCCGTTATAGGTAAGGGCACGGGAAATATTAACACCTTTTCCGCCTGCATCTTTTGATGTAACCGTTGCAAGATTTTCAGAATATGCTTTAAAATCCTCGCAATCACAGTGTACATCAAATGCCGGATTTAATGTAAGCGTTATAATTTTCATAAATTTCTCCTGTTAAACCTTAATCTCGGTCCATTTTCCCTTTTTAAACCGTGTAAAAGATGCAATAAATCTTCCCATCTGGTCAGCAACTATTCCAACCCATACACCAATTATTCCAAGTCCCAATATGTACGCACATATGTAAGAGGCAATAGTTCTTATGATAGTTACCGAAATAATTGATACCATGGCAGTATAGACAGTGTCACCGGCACCTCTTAAGCACCCCATATATATAACTTGTCTTACCTGAAAAAGTATAATCGGAATCATCATCAAATTTAAGTGTGTTCCAATCTCTACAATTTCCGGCTCCCTAAAGAACATCTGCATAATCCATTTTCCGCCAAATAGAAGTATTACTGCTAAAAATACCGATATAACGCCACCCAATAATTGACAATTTCTTCCGTATTCCTTTGCCAAATCCTTGTCGTTAGCACCAAGACTTCTGCCAATCAAAGCAACCGCTGCCGACTGCAAACCATCCCCAAAAGCAAAAGAGAAACTCAAAATATGCATAGCAACTTGATGTGCTGCCATCTCAAAATCACCCATATCTGCAACCATCAGAGCTGTCGCCATAAGGCCTATACGAAAAAGTATCTGCTCGGCAAATATACTATATCCAAAATGAACAAGATTTTTAAGAGCACCAAATGTAGGTTTGATTTTTTCTTCAAATATATATTTGATATTCAAAAATCCGTCTTTTTTATTAAGTGAAAGTATGCTAAGAATACAACTTACCACTGTACCCAGTACAGTCGCAAATGCTGCACCCTTTATTCCAAGAGCCGGAAATCCAAAATTTCCGCCTATTAAAAGATAGTTAAATACAATATTCACCGCATTGGAGGTTACATTTGTAATCATTGTAATTCGTGTATTCCCCGCACCTCTTTGGGCCGAATTTATACACACTTGAATACAGTTAAAAATCATACCGCCCATAATAATTTTAAGATACAAAACGGCGTCAGCATGAGTTTTTGGGGATGAACCACACCATTTTATTATAGTGTCTGCAAAGCCCACAAATATTAAGCTCATTATGATTGCTGCAACAATAACTGTCGAAAAAGCAGTCACCAAAGTGTCGTGGGCAGCTTTTTTATTATTCTCCCCTCGTCTTCTTGCCACTATTGCCGAAACAGATACGCCAATAGCTATAAATAATGCAAGTCCCATAAATTTCGGTTGAGTGGTAAGACCTACCGCTGCAACAGAATATGCTCCCAATGAGCTTACCATAAACGAGTCTATGAATCCTGCAAAAGCTATGAAAAATGATTCGATTATTGCAGGCCATGCCATCGAAACGGTAGTTTTTAACAATTCTTTTTTATATAGACTTTTTTTCATCAAGTAATATCACGCTTTCTTTTTTAATGCCTGTTTTAAAATCAGGAATACCACACATTTTCCCATTAAAATTATAACATAAATCCGAATTTTTCGCTATATAAAAACTAAACAAAATATAAATATATTTTTGTTTAGTTTAGAGAGAATTTAACTTCAAAAGCTCTTCCTAAAAAAGATAGCAGAAACGAAATCGTTTCTGCTATCTTTTAAAACCTAATTTTCTTATCTAAATCCGTAATCTGCGGGTAGAGTATAGTTTTTGAAATATATCCTATCCCCTGAATCAATATTACCACTGCAATAGTGTGATTCATACCCACAGCTTCCTCCAGGGGCTTTATCATTGACATCCCGCCCGAGATAAATTCTATAAGCCCGATTGCCAAAAATCCATGCCAGCCGGTTATCTTTTCTTCACGAAGGCCTTTTGAATCAATAATTTTTAAGACCCCTGAAAACAGTTCCCATACACCAAAGAAAAAAGGAATTACTGCCGATATAATCATTTTATTAAATAACGGGAAAAAGGATAGTGCCACGGTACTCATACCATCCGCTAAAAGCCATTCAACGCCATGAATCCTCTTATGCTCCTTTATGTATACCAAAATATTTGCAAATCCTGCTAAAGACATTGCAAGTCCTAGTTCCCATGCAATATTTAAAAGCTCATTATCCGGAGTTATAAATGCAAGGTATGACGCCAAAAAGAGCATCACTCCAGCCAAGGACCATACAATTTGTGCAAATCCAACTTTTCTTTTCATATATTCAAACCTTTCGTTTATTTATTCTTGAAGACTTTAATAGAATTTCCGGGCATATTGATATAATATATCCCGTCAGCCGAGCCTATATTCTCATCAAAAATCTCGTTGGTAAGACTAGAAATTTTAAAACGTGCAAGGTCAACTCTAAAACATTTTTCCTCGTCTGAAAAATTAGCAAGAACTATATGCTTTTCATCATTAAGCTCTCTAATATAGCCATACCCTTGTCCGAATTTATAGACATTTTCAAATTCACCTTCTGAAAATGCAAGACTTTCTTTTCTTAGAGCTATCGCCTTTTTATACCAATCCAATAAATCTTCGTCGCAAACATCCCAATTATATGTCTCTCTTGAGAAGGGGTCACGAAATCCTTGCATTCCGATTTCGTCGCCATAGTATATTGACGGCACACCCGGCATAAGCATCAAAAACATAATAATCTCTTTAACCTTTTTCTTGGCTTTTTCATAATCCTCACCACAAAGATTGAAGCTCGCCTGTCTATCTTTATCACTTTTAATACCATCGTCAACATCGGCCATAACGGTAAGAATTCTCTCAACATCATGGGACGATAAAAAGTTCATAAGGGAATAAAAACAATCCCTTGGATAGTTTTCCTTGAGGCTCATAATCCTCTGGTCAAACTTCTCGGCATCAATCCTTCCCTTTAAAATATCAATAATTGCGTTTCTCAGAGGATAGTTCATAACCGAGTCTAATTCCTCGCCCAGGAAGTATTCACGCCTCACCCCATAGCTTTCTTTATTCGACGCATCTTCCCAGACCTCGCCAATAATTACCGCATCGGGTTTTTCTTTTTTTGCCTCATGCCTTAAAATCTTCACAAAATCATCGGGAAGCTCATCAACTACATCAAGTCGCCACCCCGATGCTCCTTTTTTTAGCCAATATTTTATTATGGCATCCTTTGACCTTAGAATATAATCTCTGTAGCTTTCAGAATTTTCATTAACCCCCGGCAGGGTCTTAATCCCCCACCACGACTCATAGTCTTCGGGCCAATTAGTGAAATTATACCAATCGGAATACTCCGATTCTCTTGATTGATACGCTCCAACACTAGGATATTGATTGTTTTTATTAAAGTAAAGACTATTACTTCCGGTATGGTTAAATACACCGTCAAGAATTATTCTGATACCATATTCCTTAGCTTTTTGGGTCAGTTCTTCAAAATCTTTTACTGTCCCTAATGTGTCATCTATCTCTTTATAGTTGCCTGTATCATATCTGTGATTTGAATAGGCTTTAAAGATAGGATTTAAATATATTACATCAATCCCAAGCTCTGCAAGATAAGGCAGTTTCTCGGTTATACCGGGAAGATTTCCGCCAAAAAAGTCGTTGGCAAGATACTCTCCGCCAAACTGTTCTGCCTTATAAAATGGGGTTTCTCCCCACCTTCTTTTTATAATATCCTGACGACTTCCTAAAAAACTTCCGTCTTTATTTGAGTTATAAAACCTATCAGGGAAAATCTGATACATTACACTCCCCGAAAACCATTTGGGGACACTAAAATCTTTGTCGAAAACCGTAATCTGATAGGGTTTTGGAGAATTCTCATAAATCTCGCCAATTCCACCTAACATCTCACCGTTATTCCCGTAAAATATTTCTCTTCCCGATACGGTTACCTTAAAATAATACCATAAAAGCCCAACTTTATCGGGTGCTAAAAATTCGGTTTCATAAACGCAGTATTCCCCCACCGACATTACATAGGCAAGGTTTTCTTCCCATACATTATCAAAAAAGGTTAAGACCACCTTGATATCGTCGGGAATACCTGCATCTTTTAATGAAAGTCTTAACCGTATTTTTTGGGATTTTGTTACCGCACCGAAAGGGGTGCGGTAATAATCCATTCTTGAATTGTGTTCAATATTCATTTTATACCATCGGCTTTAATTTCCAAATTTTCTCATTATACTCGTTTATGGTTCTGTCACTTGAGAAATATCCTGAACATGCTGTGTTCATAATGGAAATCTTCACCCACTCCTCCTGATTTTTATATAGATTTGATAGTCTTTCGTGCATCTTTGTATATTCCTCAAAGTCACGGATAACCATATAAACATCAGGGTTTTGATAATCACCAAACAACAAGGTCTGATATAAATCCTTAAAGCATTGCGGATTTTCAGGGTTCAATTCACCGCTCACAAGCTGGTCTAAAACTCGTCTTAATCCTGCATTTGAAGAATAAATATCCTTAACCTCGTCGCCATTATTGTATCTTAATCTTGCCGAAACCTCGTCTGCCTCAAGGCCGAATATGAAGATGTTTTCATCTCCAACCTGTTCCTTCATCTCAACATTTGCACCATCTAAAGTTCCAATAGTCAAGGCTCCGTTTAGCATAAACTTCATATTACCTGTCCCTGATGCCTCTTTTCCGGCAGTTGAAATCTGCTCAGAAATGTCGGCTGCGGTAACAATCTTTTCAGCTATTGAAACACCATAGTTTTCGATGAATACGACCTTGATTTTATCCTTGATTCTAGGGTCATTATTCACCTTATCGGCAACTGTATTTATAAGCTTAATTATAAGCTTTGCTCTCTTATAGCCGGGAGCTGCTTTTGCGGCAAAAATATAGGTCTTTGGAACATAGTCCATATCAGGGTTATCGCAAAGCATATTATACTCATACATAACGTGAAGTATATTCATAAGCTGACGCTTATACTCGTGAAGACGTTTTGCCTGTACGTCAAAGATAGAATCAGGGTTAATATCGATTCCGTTATGCTCCTTAATATACTTTGCAAGCTCAACTTTATTTTGTCTCTTTATTTCCGCAAATTCCTTCTGGAACTCAGGGTCTTCAGCATA
>JAZULN010000048.1:0-7097 GCA_045603125.1 Clostridia bacterium
CCCGCTATGCGGGTGGATATTTATTGTATATCTTACACAAAAACCGCACTCTAAAAAATCCAATAATTTTCACCCCAAAAGATATGAATTTTACCGAAATGACTTGCAATTTTTAGTAAAATAATGTAAAATGTATGATGAGGGGAATTTTGATTATTTTTAAGAAAAAATCCCTTAGAAACGAAAAATATTTCACTTTAAAAATATAAAACGGAGGTAATAAAATGGGAACGATTGATAAGTTAAATCAGTTGCAAAACCGAAGAGCGAAAATCGCTATGGGCGGCGGAGAAGAAAAAATTAAAAAACAGCATGATTCAAAAAAGATGACCGCCCGTGAGAGAATCCTCGCACTTATGGACGAAGGTAGCTTTGTGGAAGTTGATGCGTTTGTTGCTCACAGATGCACATCTTTTGGAATGGATCAGGTTGAAGCACCGGGCGAGGGCGTTGTGACAGGCTACGGTACAGTAGATGGAAGACTTGTATATGCATATGCTCAGGACTTTACAGTTTTAGGTGGGTCTTTGGGTGAGATGCACGCAAAGAAGATTTGCAAAATTATGGATATGGCACTTAAGATGGGTGCACCTATCGTTGGCATGAACGATTCAGGCGGTGCAAGAATCCAGGAAGGAATCAATGCATTGGCAGGTTTTGGTGAGATATTCTATAGAAACACAAAATGCTCAGGCGTTATCCCACAGATTTCTGTTATCATGGGACCTTGTGCCGGCGGTGCTGTGTATTCACCGGCTTTGACCGACTTTATATTCATGGTTGAAAATACAAGCCAGATGTTTATAACAGGCCCGCAAGTTATAAAGGCAGTAACAGGCGAAGATGTTACATTAGAAGACCTTGGCGGTGCAAACGCACAGGCAGAGAAGAGTGGCGTATGTCACTTTACTGCAAAGTCAGATGCTGAGTGCATTGAAGAAGTGAAAAAGCTTCTTTCATACATTCCATCAAATAACTTAGAAGAAGCACCATACGAGGCTGCAACTGATGAAATCAACAGATTATCAGAAACTCTGACCCAAATTGTGCCTGATGATTCGAATAAGGCATATGATGTTAAAAATGTAATAAGAGAAGTTGCAGATAACGGTGAGTTCTTTGAAATCCAGGAGAAGTTTGCGAAAAACATCGTAATCGGATTTGTAAAACTAAACGGACAAACTGTGGGTGTGGTTGCAAACCAACCCCTTGATAAAGCAGGTGCGTTAGATGTAAATGCATCGGATAAGGCTGCAAGATTTATAAGATACTGCGATTGCTTCAATATCCCGCTTGTAACCTTTACCGACGTTCCCGGATTTTTACCGGGCGTATCCCAAGAGCATAACGGAATTATAAGACACGGTGCGAAGCTTTTGTATGCATATTCCGAGGCGACTGTGCCAAAGGTTACCGTGATTTTAAGAAAAGCATACGGCGGTGCATATATTGCTATGTGTTCAAAGCATCTTGGTGCTGATATGGTTATGGCTTGGCCTACAGCTGAAATTGCTGTTATGGGCCCGGACGGTGCGGCAAACATCATCTTTAAGGATGATATTAAAAATAGCACCGACCCGATTGCAACAAGAAAAGAAAAGATTGAAGAATATAGAGAAAAACTTGCAAATCCATATGAGGCAGCAAAGTTTGGCTATGTTGATGATGTAATTGAGCCGGATTCTACAAGACCAAGAATTATAGCAGCCCTTGAGATGTTAGCATCGAAGCGTGAAAGTGCTCCTTCGAAGAAACACGGAAATATTCCTGTTTAATTTGGAAAGGAGATAGCTATGGAACAGTTTTTAAATGAAGCATTATTGACGGGAAAAGGCATTACACTCGGCGATGCACTTTCTGTTGGCGGAATGGTTACCGGTGTTGGTGTTTCTATCGTATTTGCTGTGCTTTTGATACTCATGATTGTATTGATGCTTTTTAAGGTAATATTTTATAAAAAACCTGAAAAGTGTGAGAAAAAGTGCGAAGAAAAGATGGAGATAGTGCCGGAAGTTCCGGTTCAAGTACCACAGGCTCCGGCAGACGGTGAACTAATTGCAGTTCTGACTGCGGCCATTGCGGCAAGTCTTAACACGTCAACCTATAACCTTAAAATAAGGTCATATAGACGAATTGGAGATAACAAGCCGTCTTGGAGAAAAGCCGGAATAACAGAGACTATAAACAATAGATTTTAATTGAAAGGAAAGAAAATTATGAGAAAGTTTAATATTACAGTAAACGGAACTACTTATGAAGTTGATGTTGAAGAGGTAGGCGGTGTTCAAAACTCTGCACCGGTTCAAGTACCTGTTCCTCAGGCAGCACCTGCACCCGCACCTCAAGCGGCTCCTGCTCCTGCCCCTGCTCCAAAGCCGGCGGCTCCTACACCTTCAGGTGCAAAGAGTGTCGTTGCTCCAATGCCTGGTACAATCGTGTCGGTAAAGGTTAGCCAAGGCCAGGCTGTAACAAAGGATACAGTTGTTGCAATCCTAGAGGCAATGAAGATGGAAAATGAAATCTTTGCCGGAGTTGACGGTACAGTTGCAAGTGTTGCAGTTTCAGCCGGTCAAAGCATTAACACAGGTGATACAATCGTAAGTATTAACTAATCCGGAAAGTGGTGAATTAAATGTTAGATATTTTTAGCGACTTTCTTGGAACAACAGGCTTTGCCGCTTTGTTTCAAAGTGGTGGAGGAGAGGCAATAAAGATAATAATAATGCTTGGAATTGCCTGCTTGTTGCTATATTTAGCGATCGTTAAACAATTCGAACCATTATTGCTTTTGCCGATAGCTTTTGGTATGCTTTTATCAAATCTGCCAATGCTAAAGGATTCATCGGCGATAATGATGCACACCGAATGGTTTACCGATACAAAATATATGATAGACGGACATGACTTAGATATTGGTATGATTTGTCGAAATGGCGGACTTTTAGATCTTTTGTATCTTGGAGTAAAGCTTGGAATTTATCCGCCGCTAATTTTCCTAGGAATTGGATGTATGACCGACTTTGGACCGCTTATTGCAAACCCTAAGAGTATTCTTCTTGGTGCGGCGGCACAGTTTGGTGTATTTTTCACATTTATTGGTGCGTTAGTTTTAGCGGCTCTTATTCCGGGTGTTGAATTTGGTGTAAAGGAAGCGGCATCAATTGGTATTATCGGCGGAGCTGATGGTCCGACCGCCATCTATGTTACAAAGTCATTAGCACCGGCACTTTTGCCTGCAATCGCCGTTGCGGCATATTCATATATGGCGTTGATACCGGTTATTCAACCGCCGATTATGAAGCTTATGACAACAAAGAAGATGCGTCAAACCGTTATGGAGCAACTAAGACCGGTTTCAAAAACTGAAAAGTTACTTTTCCCGGTAATTGTTACATTAGTAGTTGCACTTATAATTCCCGATGCGGTATCTTTAGTTGGTTGTTTAATGCTTGGTAATTTATTTAAAGAGTCGGGTGTGTGTGAACGTCTTACAAAGACTGCACAAAACGAACTTATGAACATAATCACAATATTCCTTGGTGTTACAGTTGGTGCTACTGCAACAGCATCAAGTTTCTTGAGTCTGAATACATTGTCTATTGTCGGACTTGGACTTGTTGCATTTGCATTTTCAACTGCAGGCGGATTGTTGCTTGGAGATTTAATGTATATTTTAACAAAGGGTAAGGTAAACCCACTAATTGGTTCTGCAGGCGTTTCTGCAGTACCAATGGCAGCTCGTGTATCACAGATGGTAGGACAGAAGGAAAATCCTTCAAACTTCCTTTTGATGCACGCAATGGGCCCGAATGTTGCGGGAGTTATCGGTTCTGCTGTTGCAGCCGGTGTGTTCCTTTCAATGTTTGGCGGACTATAATATAAAAGGAGTGTATAAGTTATGGCAAATAGAAAAGTCGGAATTACCGAAACAATATTGCGAGATGCTCACCAGTCTTTGATTGCGACCAGAATGACTACCGAAGCTATGCTTCCGATCGTTGAAAAGCTTGACAAGGTAGGATATCATTCATTGGAAGCATGGGGCGGTGCGACATTCGATGCGTGCTTGAGATTTTTAAACGAAGATCCATGGGAAAGACTAAGAAAGATTAAGGATAAGGCAAAAAACACACCCCTTCAAATGCTTTTTAGAGGTCAGAATATATTGGGTTATCGCCACTATGCAGACGATGTTGTTGAATATTTCGTTCAAAAATCAGTTGCAAACGGTATTAATATTATTAGAATATTTGATGCCCTAAACGATATAAGAAACTTACAAACCGCAATCAATGCAACTAAAAAGGAAGGCGGTCACGTTCAGGCGGCAATCTCATATACAATAAGCCCTGTTCATGATATTCCATACTTTGTAAAGCTTGCAAAGGAATATGAAAACTGCGGCGCAGACTCGATCTGTATCAAGGATATGGCAGGCCTTTTAGTTCCATATGAGGCAGAAAAGCTTGTAAAAGAACTAAAGAGTGCAGTGAAGATTACAATTCAACTCCTCCCCCACTATACAAGCGGTGTTGCATCTATGACCTACTTAAAGGCAATAGAAGCGGGAGTTGACGTTGTTGATTGTGCATTGTCACCACTTTCGATGGGTACAAGTCAGCCTGCTACCGAGCCTTTGGTTAAAACCCTTGAAGGCTCAGAATTCGATACCGGCTTAGACCTTGACAGTTTAGCCGAAATTGCAGATTATTTCAGACCTTTAAGAGAAGAATATTTAGCAAGCGGACTTTTAAACACAAAGGTTTTGGGCGTTGATATAAACACATTGAAGTATCAGGTGCCGGGTGGAATGTTATCAAACCTTGTTTCACAACTAAAACAGCAAAACGCAGAAGATAAGTTTGAAGAAGTGCTAAAGGAAATCCCAAGAGTTCGTGAGGACTTGGGTTGGATTCCATTGGTTACACCAACAAGTCAGATTGTTGGTACTCAAGCGGTTTTAAATGTTTTGATGGGCGAAAGATATAAGATGATTTCAAAGGAAACAAAGGGTATCGCAAGAGGTGAATATGGAAGGACACCTGTCCCGATTACCGATGAGGTAAGAAAGAAGATTATAGGAGACGAAGAACCGATTACCTGTAGACCTGCTGATAATTTGAAACCAGAGCTTGAAACTCTAAGAGCAAAGTGTGCCCAGTGGACAGAACAGGACGAAGATGTTTTGAGCTATGCTTTGTTTGATCAGGTTGCGGAGAAATATTTTCAGTTCCGTCAGGCAGAAAAATATAAAATAGACCCCGATATGGTAGACAGGGAAACCTGTGTACACCCAATATAATTGGAAAAGGAGATATAAAATGACTGGAAACGTATTTGATGTGTTAAAAGAACGTGGTCTTATTGCACAAACAACTCACGAAGAAGAAATCCGTGAACTTTTAGGAAAAGAAAAAGTTACTTTCTATATTGGTTTTGACCCAACTGCAGACAGTCTTCATGTAGGACATTTCTTGCAGATGGTAGTTATGCGTCATATGCAGGATTATGGCCATAGACCAATCGCTTTGGTTGGCGGTGGTACAGGTCATATCGGTGATCCAAGCGGCAGAACCGATATGCGTCAGATGATGACAAAAGAGATAATCGACCATAACTGTGAGTGCTTTAAAAAGCAGCTTTCGAGTGTTGTTGATTTCTCAGACGGTAAGGCGATTATGGTAAATAACGCAGATTGGCTTTTAAATTTAAACTATGTAGAATTTTTAAGAGATATCGGCTCATGCTTCTCTGTAAATAAGATGCTTGCTGCTGAGTGCTTTAAGCAAAGACTTGAAAAGGGCTTGTCATTTTTAGAATTTAACTATATGTTAATGCAAAGCTATGACTTTTTGATGTTAAGCCGTGAATATGACTGTAAGATGGAATTGGGCGGTGACGACCAATGGAGTAACATCTTAGGCGGGATTGACCTTTGCCGTAGAAAAGACCAGAAGCAGGTTTATGGTATGACCTTTACTTTGTTAACCAATAGCGAAGGTAAAAAGATGGGTAAGACTGCAAAGGGTGCGGTCTGGTTAGACCCGAAAAAGACCACACCGTATGAATTTTATCAGTACTGGGTAAATGTTCAGGATGCTGACGTTATAAACTGCTTAAAGCTTTTGACATTTGTTCCGATGGACGAAATCCGTGAAATGGAAAAGTGGGAAGGAAAGGATTTAAACGCTGCAAAAAAACGTCTTGCGTATGAAGTTACAAAGCTTGTTCATGGTGAGGAAGAGGCGAATAAATCAAAAGAGGCGGCTGAGGCAATTTTTGCAGATGGAGGCGTTGGCGGAAATATGCCAACATCTGAACTTTCAGAATCAGAAATTGAAGGATTAGGAATCCTCGATTTATTGGTAAATATTAAGTTAGTGCCATCAAAAGGCGAAGGAAGAAGATTAGTTCAACAAAACGGACTAAGTATAAACGGCGAAAAAGTTACTGACATCAATTTGATGGTTTCTAAGGATTTATTTTCAGACGATGGAATGATTATCAAAAAGGGTAAGAAGGTATTCCATAGAGTAGTTTTAAAATAATTTTTTAAAAAGAGTAGCGAGCGCTACTCTTTTTAAATTTTCTTTATTTTGTTGACTTAAAATGGTATTTTGTGGTATAATAATAATAGAATGTGTTGATATAGATACAAGGATTAAATTTGAACATAATCACGAAGGACCGAAATTGTTCGTGATAAAATATATAAAAATTTTTAAATGGAGGTAATTTTGTGGCAAAAAAGAATAAACTGAAAATCATTCCCCTCGGCGGACTTGATGAAATTGGCAAGAATATGACCGCAATCGAGTATGATAACGAGATTATACTTGTAGACTGCGGTATGGCTTTTCCTGACGATGAAATGCCGGGTGTTGACCTGGTTATAAATGATATTTCATATCTTGAGAAGAACGCAAAAAAGGTAAAGGGAATATACTTAACACACGGTCATGAAGATCATATAGGTGGCTTGCCGTATTTTTTAAAGACAATAAATGTTCCGGTTTACGGCACAAGGCTTACTATTGCCTTGGTTGAGCATAAGCTAAAGGAACATAACCTTTTATCTAAGGTAAAGCTTGTAAACG
>JAZULN010000049.1:0-3141 GCA_045603125.1 Clostridia bacterium
AAATCTGGGTGGCGCCTCCACCAAAACAGAACGATTTGGATGACGGTCCAGATTGTTCTGTTTTATTTTATATAAAAAAGTTGAATTTTCTATTGACAATTTCGCTTTAATGTGATAATGTTATTATAACTTGTTATAACAAGTTATAATAACATTATCAGGAGGTCGTTAAAAATGGCGAAAGACGTAGTTAGAATTATTTCCCCTAACGGACATTTGGGTTTTGCACCAACAAAGGAAGAAAGCTTCTATCTTGGTGCCCAAACAAAGCCCGATTATTATTGTTGTGATAGCGGTAGTGACGATATTGGTCCTGTGCCTCTTGGTGCGGACAAATGCGCCAGCCACCCTGACCATCAGTATCATGACATTGAACTTATGCTTTTAAAAGCTAGAGAACAGAATGTTCCAATGATCATCGGTTCTGCCGGTGACACAGGAACAAACAGCCGTGTTGATATGTATGTTCGCTTTATCAAGGATATGGCGAAAAAGCATAATTTAAAGCCCTTTAAGCTTGCGTATTTCTACTCTGAAGTAGACAAGGAATATATCCGCAACAAAATGAAGGACGGAATACATATTGAAGGTCTTGACGGCAGAAGCAACCTGACTGAAGAAGAACTTGATAAAACAGACAGAATCGTTGCTGTAGCAGGCGTTCATCCATTTATCAAAGCTTTGGAAATGGGTGCAGATGTTATTATCGGCGGACGTACTTCGGATGCCTGCGTTTTTGCTGCTCCTGCAATTTATGAGGGAATTCCTGAAAATATGGCGTACTACACAGGTAAGGTTCTGGAATGCGCATCTTTCTGTTGTGAACCATATGGTGCAAAGGAAAGCGTTATTGGTACTGTTACAAAGGATGATGTCAAGGTTACTGCAATGGCTCCATTCCAGCGTTGTACACCTGCTTCTGTTGCAGGACACGCAATGTATGAAAGAACAAATCCGTATTACGAATATGTAGCAGGCGGAATGATGGATATGAGTGAATGTGTATATGAGCAGTATGATGAAAAGACTTGCCGTATCACAGGTGCAAAGTTTGTTCCCGTTGAAGGTAAAGTTAAGGTTAAGCTTGAGGGATCAGGCTTTGTAGGCTACAGATATCTTGGTCTTGCAGGTATCAGAGACCCCTATACAATTAAGAACATTGATGCAGTTATTGATTGGGCTCGTTCTCAAGTTAAGGAACGCCGTCCTGATGACTGGTACGAATTAAGCTATCGCGTATTTGGCAAAAATGGTGTTATGGGCGATTTAGAGCCTATTAAAGAAACAAAGTCACACGAGTTGATGGTTGTTGTTGAAGGCGTTGCTAAAACAAAGGAAATCGCTGAAGAAGTTGCTTTGGTAGGAACTCGTCAGTTGTTCTATGCCCGTCTTCCTGAAGTTAAGGGTACTGCGGGAACCGCTGCTTTCGTTATGGACGAAGTTGTTGAAATGTCTCCTGCTTATGTATGGACAATGGATCACACAGTTGAAGTTGACGATCCGTTGGAACTATTCCCTGTTACAATGATTGAGATAGGAGAGTGATTGATATGAAGACAATGAAATTGGTTGATTTAGCAAAAACAATAAGAAGTAAAAATGCGGGAACTGACCGTATCACTTTTGATATTATCTTTCGTGAAAAGGAGAATTATGAGCTTGTTAAAAATTCAGGCGCTCTAACCCGTGAAACCGTTGCAAAATTATATGGAATTCCCAATGATCGTATTGCAGATTTCGTGGAATTTGACCCGGCATTTGCAATCAAGTTCACAATTAATCGCCTAAGACCGTCAGGCTCTTTTGGCGAAGGTGATGTTTTTGGTTGTCAGCAGTATCCACCACTTTATGACATCGAAATTCCTGTTGAAGAATAATTTTTAAAACAAGGGCGGTAATGGGTTGACTACCGCCCTGATTTATTGTAAAATAAACTGGTATAGAAGGTGAGAGTTTTTGACCGATTTACATATTTTTGGCATCGTCCTATCCCTGATTTCTATGATCACACTAAGCGTTTACTCAGGCAAAGTTCCAAGGGAAAGCGAGGGTTTATCTGCAAAGGTAGTTGCGGGCTCAATTATGGGAACTTTGGTTGGTGGCTCATCTACTGTGGGAACGGCTCAGCTTGCATATAGTTTTGGTATGAGCGCTTGGTGGTTTACGTTGGGAAGCGGAATCGCCTGCCTGATTCTTGCCTTATTTTTCGCAAAGCCTTTGCATAAAAGTAGACACAAAACTCTTATTGAGTTTATTTCTGACAAATACGGATCAAAAAACGGTCTTATTGCATCAATTCTTTCGTCTTTGGGAAGCTTTATAAACATTATTTCCCAGCTTATTGCAGCAACGGCTATTATTGCGGTGGTAGTACCAGACATGCACTTGATTCCGTCTCTTTTTATTTCCGCTGCATTTATGGTGTTATATATAATTTTTGGCGGAACAAGAGGTAGCGGTCTTGTGGGTATTTTAAAAATGCTACTGTTATATGTTTCTATGATGGCAAGCGGGGTTTTGGTTTTAATTTTATCAAAGGGAATGACTGGTTTTACACAACTTGTGGGTGCAATAGATGATCCTTCTAATGTTAACTTCGGAAGTCTGTTTGCGCGTGGTATCGGAACGGATTTGGGAGCTATGCTTTCTCTTATTTTAGGTGTTATCACAACTCAGAGCTATGCACAACCGATTTTTGCCGCAAGAAATACAAAGTCTGCCACGAGAGGTGCATTGCTTAGTGCCGCATTAATTCCACCCGTTGGTATCGGTGGAATATTGGTTGGTCTTTATATGCGTGCAACAGCACCCGGAATTTCACCCAAAACCGCATTGACCCTCTTTGTTACCCAGCATATGCCACCTTTGTTTTCCGGCATAGTTTTAGGTGCATTATTTATCGCCGTTGTGGGAACAGGCGCTGGTCTTGCTTTGGGAATTTCCACAGTTTTAAGACGGGATGTTTTATCCCTATTCAAGCGTAAAGAAAAAAGAATTATCTCGGAAGTGGCAACTGAAAAAATACTGATTGTATTGCTGTTGCTTTGTGCAAGCATGCTTTCGATGGGCTCTTTGGGAGATACGATTTTAAAGTTTGCGTTTATGTCTATGGGACTTAGAGGAGCTACTATATTTATGCCT
>JAZULN010000050.1:0-3349 GCA_045603125.1 Clostridia bacterium
GAAATAAGCCGTTGTACAATGAATGATTGGAGGTAGACAGTTGGGAAACATAATCAGTTTAAGGGATGTTACTGTAGCATTTGAAGGAGAAGGTGTTCTAAAGGGAATTAATTTAGACATCGGCGACAAGGAATTTGTTACATTGTTGGGGCCGTCGGGATGCGGAAAGACAACGACTTTGCGTATAATTGGCGGATTTATAGAGCCGGATAGCGGTACCGTTATGTTTGAGGGAAGAGATATTAAAAATCTTCCGCCGTATAAGAGAAATATCAATACGGTTTTTCAGAAGTATGCCCTTTTTCCGCATCTTAACGTGTATGAAAATATTGCTTTTGGGTTGAGGGTTAAAAAAATGTCGGAGGATGAAATAAAAAAAGAGGTTACCGATATTTTAAAACTTGTAAACCTTGAGGGCTTTGAGAAAAGATCAATTCACAAGCTGTCGGGCGGACAACAACAGAGAGTTGCTATTGCAAGAGCTTTGGTTAATAAGCCTAAGGTGCTTTTACTGGATGAGCCTTTGGGGGCATTGGATTTAAAGCTTCGAAAAGAGATGCAGATAGAGTTAAAGCGTATCCAGAAGCAACTCGAAATCACCTTTATTTATGTTACCCATGACCAGGAGGAGGCTCTTACTATGAGTGATACCGTTGTTGTAATGAACAATGGTGACATTCAGCAGATTGGAACTCCTGTTGATATATATAACGAGCCGGAGAATGCCTTTGTGGCAGACTTTATAGGCGAGAGTAACATCATAGACGGGGTTATGATAAAAGACTTTTTAGTTAGCTTTTCAGGAAAAGAGTTTAAATGCGTTGATAAGGGGTTTGGCGAGTCGACCCCAGTTGATGTGGTTATAAGACCGGAAGACATAAAAATCGTAGACCCGACCGATGATGTTATAACCGGAACGGTTAAAAACGTTACATTCAAGGGTGTTCACTATGAGATGGAAGTGGATGTTGACGGATTTTTATGGCTTATTCAGTCAACAAAAGCAGCGACTGTGGAAAGCTTAATCGGAATGGACTTCGGACCTGACGATATACACATTATGAATAAGATGTAGCATACACGCTTAAGAGAGGTTTGGTGGATTTATGAAAAAATGGATTTCAGCACCCTATCTTGTGTGGATGGCGGTCTTTATAGTTGTGCCGCTTTTAATGGTTGCGTACTTTGCGTTTACCAATGAGCAGGGCACATTTACATTGGAATATATTAAAGATGTGGCGAAATACTCGGATATCTTCCTAAGGTCTATTACCCTTGCAGCTTTTGCAACGGTTATATGTCTTTTAGTTGCGTATCCTCTTGCGATGATTTTATCGCGTATGGATGTAAAAGTCCAGAGTATGATGATTATGATAGTTATGGTGCCGATGTGGATGAACTTTCTTTTAAGAACCTACGCATGGCAGACAATACTTGGAAATAACGGTATTTTAAATACAATTTTAGGATATATTGGCCTTGGCCCATATAAGATGCTAAATACTCAGGGTGCCGTTATATTGGGTATGGTTTATAACTATATTCCGTATATGATTTTACCTCTTTATTCTGTTATGGTAAAGATAGATAAAAGTGTAATCGAGGCGGCAAGAGATTTAGGTTGTAACGGGGTAAAAACCTTAACAAAAGTAATCCTGCCACTTAGTATGCCGGGGGTTATATCAGGTGTTACCATGGTATTTGTACCGGCTATAAGTACATTTATAATTTCGAGAATGCTTGGCGGCGGAAGTGATATGCTAATCGGCGACCTGATCGAAATGCAATTTTTAGGCACATCCTATAACCCGAACTTAGGTGCGGCGATTTCATTTGTCCTGATGGTAATAGTTTTAGTTATCATGGCTATAATGAATAAGTTTGGTGACAACGATGAAACGGTGTTAATGTAGGGGGTGCTATCAAGATGAAGAAATTATCCAAATTATATATAGCACTTGTAATGCTGTTTTTATATGCACCCATATTTGTATTGATTGTGTTTTCCTTTAACCAGTCGAAGAGTAAGTCTGTATTTACCGGCTTTACCCTGGATTGGTACTTAAAACTTTTCAGAAACGGTGATATTTTATCATCTTTGGGAAATACAATTATTATTGCGGTGGTGGCATCAATCTTGGCAACAATTTTGGGAACTGCGGCGGCAATCGGAATAAGCGGTATGAAAAAGGTTTCTAAAAATATCGTAATGAACACAACAAACATTCCGGTTATAAATCCCGAGATTGTAACGGGTGTATCATTGATGCTTTTATTTGTGTTTTTCGCAGCAAGAATGAACTTTGAGTTCGGGTTTGTGACCTTACTCATTGCACACATTACCTTTGACGTACCTTATGTAATATTAAATGTGTTGCCGAAAATCAGGCAGATGAACCCAAATATTTATGAGGCGGCACTTGACCTTGGTTGTAACCCATTTAAGGCGTTTTTTAAGGTAATACTTCCTGAAATTATGCCGGGGGTATTGTCGGGATTTTTAATGGCATTTGCCTTTTCTTTGGACGATTTTGTAATTAGTTATTTTACAAACGGCTCAAATTTCCAGACCTTACCTATTACCATATATTCAATGACAAGAAAAAGGGTAAGTCCGCAGATAAACGCACTCTCAACCTTGATTTTTATAGTGGTATTTCTAGTTTTGATTATTAAAAATCTATTGGAAAGAGCAAGTGCTGAAAAGCGAACAAAATATGTAAAAAGACTGTCTTGTCTTTTGATAATACCTGTGGTTTTAGTGCCGATTTTATTTAAGTTCGGCGGAAATAATGGTGTTATGGTAAATGTGGAAGACGAAGAGTATTATCAGAAATTTCAGGATCAGGATATAACACTAAATGTATATAACTGGGGCGAATACATTTCCGACGGCACCAGCGATGATATAGTTGATGTTAATGCCGAATTTGAGCGTATAACCGGTATAAAAGTAAACTACACAACCTATAATACCAATGAGGAATTGTATGCAAAAATCTCCGGCGGTGGTGCGAGTTATGATATCATCATTCCGTCTGACTATATGATTTCGAGAATGATAGACGAGGAAATGTTAGAACCCATTAACTTTGAAAATATCCCGAATATGAAGTATATTGGCGAAGAGTATTTAAACAAGGAATATGATCCGGAAAATACTTATTCAGTTCCATATACATGGGGTACAGTTGGCATTATCTATGACACAACAATGATTGATATGAATGAAGAGGATATTGATTGGGATTTGCTCTGGAATGAAGATTACGCTGATCAGATTCTTATGTTTGATAATCCTCGTGATGCTTTTGCTATTTCTGAAATAATGCTTGGATATTCCATAAAT
>JAZULN010000051.1:0-5739 GCA_045603125.1 Clostridia bacterium
GCTAATTTTTCTTCTTTGCTATGACTAATATTTTTCCCGCCTTTAGGTCTTCCCATTATTAAATCCTCTCCTTTTCTTTATTATATCACAAAAAATGATGGTAGACACTTTTTTAGTGTCTACCATCATTATATCGCTTCAGCCCTGGGCATCTTTTTATTTTACATTATCAAATACAATTTCTTCTCTTATATCTTCTTTTTTATATGTAAGGCTTACATTTTCAAGGTGAAGCCTCAAAATATCACGGGCGAAAATACCTTTTGCCGGAACTAAGTCCATACGGTGGAATTCGGGGTATTTCTCGCCGATATAGGGAACAGGGTGAGAATCATAGGCTATAGTTCCACCGGGAAGACTTGCGGCTATATTTTTAAGGGTCAGGTTTTCAATCGGGTCTTCCTTTGTGCCGGATATTATGATTTCACCATGGGCATTTCCCCAGATTTCATTATCCCATTCGCCACGAATAGGTGCAGACACCACATCGGCGGTTACATTCTCTATTGTAACATTTTTAATGTGGCTTTTGGTTTTTTTGCATTTCCCCATATATTCTCTCATACGGGTTCCAGATACAATAAAAATCGGGCCTGTGGTATTTTCCATTCTGATATTTCTGATTGTAACACCATCTACCGAACCACCATCGGTTGGAACGATTTTGATTCCACCGCCTAATGTATCATAAATGTGGCAATCTTCAATTAGAATGTTAGAAAAATCTCCCATAGATTCTGTGCCGATTTTTATAGCACCCCAACCACTTGAAACTTTGCAGTTTTTGATTGCTATATTCTTACAAGGCTTATCGGAGGTGCTCTTCAGGCAGAGACCGTCGTCATCGGATATAATGTGAGAGTTTTTAATTGTGATATCCTCGGAACTGTCGATATCTATGCCGTCGTTATTCACATTTACACGGTTATCTATCGAAATCCCGTCAATTTCTATATTTGACGATTGGTTTATGTGAAGACACCAGGAAGGGGATGAGGAGAGTTTAATTCCTGAGAGTCTACAGTTTTTTGCCTCAACAAATCTGAAAAGGAAGGGACGTTCTTCGGAAAATGACTTGCCGTTTCCACAAATTTCACCTTCACCAAAGATTTCAAGATTTTCTGTCTTATAAGCTATCACAAGTGCTTTTCCACGCTTTCCTCCCACCGCATCGACAAAAGATGCTTCGTTGTCGGGGTAGTGGGAAAGGTCTTTGGCACCTGATATTACCGCGCCCTTTAAAAGGTTTATTTTGCCACCCGATCTAAAACAAAGTGTGCCTGAATTATAAATCCCTTCAGGGAAAACTAAGGTATCGCAAGAGTGAGCACACTCGTCAATAGCACGCTGGATTTTTGTGGTTTGTATTTCCTTGGAATTTGGTATAACCCCAAAGGATGTGACAGATATTTCCATAATTTACACTCCTACATAGACATAATAAATTTATTATATCACAAGGTAAAAAAATGTCAACATTGGATGTTGATAAAGTCAGGAAGATGCAGAATTTCGGCAAAAACCATTGACAGAAACCTTTTATATGGTATAATGAAGAAGGTAAATGACGGTTAGATTTTAAGAGGAGTTTACATATGAAAAGAATTATTTCGGCGGTGCTCTTATTTGTAATTGCCATATCTCTTGCGGGATGCCAGACTGAAAGTTATGACTACAAAGAAAAGCCAACGGTATTGGAAATCGGCAAGACGCATAAAATAGAAGATTTTGCAGAGTTTACGCTTGTAAAGATTACAACTTCAAAAAAGATTATGGCATCTATGGGCACGGGTTATTATGAGAATAATAATGATGGTAAAACTTATGTTGATGCGGTGTTTGATGTGGTGAATATTGGTAGGGAAGTAATAGACAGCGACGACTTTATGGAAGTAGAGGCAGTCGGCGAGTCGGGGACTGAATATGACGATGTAACCTATGCGGTGGAAACAAATAATATGAGCTATATGTCTACCTATGAAGAGATGATTCCCCAGACAATATCACGATTTCACGCATCGATTTCTGTTCCTGAAACCGAGAAGGAATTAACTCTGGAATTTGAGATAGAGGATAAAAAGTTCACTGTGGAATATAACACAACGCGAGAAATTAAAAAGACAATTCCCCTCGATTTGGGAGATGTTATAGGTGATAAAACTTATGCAACAGCAGAGTTTTTGGATTATAAGTTTATCGACAAAGTTATGCCGACAAATACCAATGGGTTTTATAACTACTATGAGGTTGATAATCCGGACAGCACATATCTGGCACTTCTTTTTAGAGTAACAAACTATCAGGAGGATGAGAAGGAAATAGATACATTCTTGTCGGCACGGGCTATGTTTATGGGGAAATATAGGTACACCGGTTTTGTTGTGGGTGAGGAGGATGAATCAAGTCTTACATCCCATGCAAAAATCAAACCTCTTTCTGATATGAAAATGTATTGCTTAATAGAAGTTCCCAAAAAGGTTTTAGAGGAAGAATACGAAGTAAGCGTGATGTTTAATAAGAAGGAATATTTATTTAAGAGCAAGTAAAAAAGGCTTGAGCATGGCTCAAGCCTTTTATGTTTATGTGACAAAAAATATCTTCCAAGGTTTTTGGAAAGGAATAAATTGGATTATTCTTCCTCGAAGACTTCTTTACCTAGTCCGCAAATGGGACAAACCCAGTCTTCTGATACATCTTCCCATTTTGTGCCGGGAGCTATACCGTTATCCGGGTCCCCTGTTTCTGGGTCATATATATATCCGCAAGGGCATAGATATTTCTCCATATCAAAAACCTCCTTTTAATTATAATACTAAAGATGGGGCAGTATATACTCTTGCAGCATACTCTGCGTCCAGTGAATAAAGACCTTTTGAGTCATTGCCGAAAAGCTCCATTTTCTTTATCATATCATCGGCATTTTTCTCTTCTTCCAGCTGTTCTTTTACAAACCAGTCCAAAAATTGCATTGTTCTGAAATCCTTCACATCGTATGCAGCCCCATAAATATCGTTTATAAGGCTTGTTACATATTGCTCGTGCTCAAAGCCAGCCTTTAATGGGTCCATAAGAGTTTTAAGCTCCTTGTCGGGCTTATCTATAGCACCGAGCTTAACTTTTTCACCATTATTCTGTAAAAACTTTAAGAAAAGCATTGCGTGGTCTCTTTCTTCCTGTGCCTGAATCATATACCAGTTTGCAAAGCCGTCAAGACCTTGTTGTTCGTAAAAAATTGAAAAATCAAGGTATAGATAAGCAGAATATAATTCTTTTGTAATTTGCTCATTAAGTAATTTTGTAACTTTTTTATCAAGCATAATTAAAGCCTCCTTTTTAAAAAGCAGGCGACCGGTTAAGGTCGCCTGAGAAAATTTTATTTAAAGTATCTCTTTAAAAGTCCCTCTAAACCTCTGCCATGACGAGCCTCGGTGTACTTCATATCAAATTGAATATATCAATTTCCCCTTGAAATACAAGGGCTTTTGCATCTTGTATGATGCCAAGAAACCCCTCGATGCCAACTTTGATGCCGCATTGAAATAAATCACGTGAACTGTTGCAATCTCAACGTGGACTCACATTTTTGATATGGTCACGATACCTGTCGTACCCGGACTCTGAAAGATACATTTCGTGTCCTTCGATTAATTATATTATACCATATTTTTATTAATTACGCAATACCCACGCTGAAAAATCTTGAAACGAATACACGATATATTTCGTGAACTGTGTTATGATTTATATGCATTAATAATTTGTAAGCAATATCTCTACCGTACGCCCACGGTTTTTACGGCGGAAGTTGGAGTGGGTATAATCACTCTCAAAATAATATAGGTGAATATTATCGTATTTTGCTCGCATCTCTTTTATCCAACTTCGCAACAGTCGATTTTCTATACCATTATTACTGAGAACATTGGACAAAGCCCACTTAATACCGTTTTCTGTGCATTGCTCTAAATACGAATATAACCCAATCTCTTTTTCTTCATCCCAGAACTTATTATAAGTTGCCGTTGTTATCAGGTATGGAGGATCAAGATATATGAACGAGCTTTTATCAACCGGAACTTCATTGTAGTTAATATCGGTAAAAATATATGAACCCTGATAGAGTTTATTTGCAAAAGCGAGAAATTTTCTTTTTGCCAATGGCAAGTTGACTTTGTTATGTCCGAAAGGTGCATTATATTCACCTTTGAGGTTATGCTGCACCGTTGAACGATTGAAGCTATGGTAAACAAGGCATAGTCCCCAATACCAGTATTTTGTTTCACGTTCTTCTTGGGGTATTGCATTATAATCGTTTCTGCAAGTATAATACCCTTCTTCGTTATCTTTTCTTAAATCGTATTTCTCTACAATTTCCATAAGCATATTCCAAGCATCTTCTGGAGGAGTGGCATGTAATGCTTTATACATATTCAAAAGAAAATGATTAGGCTCGTTTATGATTACTTTGTTAGCATTAGCATTTATCCCAACGACCGCACTACCTGCAAAGGCGTCGATAAAAACATCAATCTCTTCCGGGAAGAACTTTGTTATATCAGGCAAAATTTTATACTTATTTCCAAGATAAGCGAAAAGCGGTTCTATATATGAATTGTCCTTTTTCTTATAAGCTGTCCAATCTTCCAACTGATACATAGGGTGATTTTTGATATACTTTTTATTGTAAGCAAAGTCAAACACTCTATAAAGTAGCTCCTTTAACCCTTGCAGGTAGGTAGAAGAAATATAAATCTGTCTATCGGGTGAGCGATTATCAGAAACCTTACTACTGCAAAAGCGTCTTTGTAACGATTTCAGTATCGGTAAACACTCTCCGATAAAAACACGATCCATTTTGTCTTTTAGGTATGAGTTATAATACCCGTAATATTTCTTTTGTAAGCTCGGCTTATCATAAATAGTAAGCATATACTCTTCAAAGACGGCATCAAATAAAAAGGATGCATTATCACACTCTTGCGTTGTAAGTTCTACAAGCTTTTCTTTACGTGCGACACTTGCTTCTTCCGGCGTGACAAAAGAACCCTTCTCAATGGCAACTTTATTTCCATCGGGAAGGATGCAGTGAATTCGATATGAGAATTTAGAAGTGCCTTTTTGCTTTCTAACGCCTTTTATATACATAATCACTTACCCACTAATTCTTCTTTATAACTTATTATATCATAAAAAAAGCTTATTGGCAATGAGGTCATAATAAAAAGTGTTATTTTTTAGCTCTTAAGTATTCATACGTCATTAAAGTTTGACAAAAAATAAATAAGATTAAAAAAATCGCAAAATATTTAAGATTAAAACCCCGAAGATGTTGTAGTTTAGTGGTTTATCGATTAAATATTTGCGATTTTCTTTTTTAGTTGTTATTGTTGGCTATTGTCTTCCATTTCCGAAATCTCATCTAAAACTTCTTTTCCGTATTTCTCAATTAACATTACCAGATAGTCAATGCAGCAGTTAAAAGCAGCTATTTGGGCAAAAGTCCAGCCTTCATATTCTTCATCCATATTAACTGCTCACCACAGCTTTCGAATGCTCTTGTTCATACTGCTTTTTATATCGGTAGTAAGTAGGTACCGAAATTTCCAGTTCTCTTATTGCGTCAAAAGGCTTTAATGCGCCTTGCAGAACTCTCTCAAAGGTTTCCGTAAACTTGTCCCATTCACAGGCATGAGGTCTACCCATCTTGTCCCATTAAGTCGGATCGTAGCCATGTCGTTC
>JAZULN010000052.1:0-10568 GCA_045603125.1 Clostridia bacterium
CAAGTCTTCGATGCCCCTTTCAGGGGTTAAGCCTGTAATAGCCCCTTCTAGGGGCTGGTCAAACCACTAGTTTACTAGTGGTTATGATTATATTCCAATTATATATGATGCTCTATTAGTTGGATTTTGACCCCATCTGATTTCGACAGGTGTTGAGTCATCTCTTAAGATATAACAGACGGTGATATCAATAGTTGCATTGGTAAGGACTGTGGTATACACATCCTTTTCCTCAAAAGAACTGCCTGATAAATTTATGCCGTTTTGGTAAAAGTCACAGTAACTCAAAAACAGATTCAAATTAGTGTCATATTCATCGAGATTTGTATAAGTTCCTTCGAAAAGTATGTATTTTTTTTGTTCATCATGATTAGGATTTACCACTTTATATGAAGTTAAGACTAACCTTCCGGCGTTTAAAACTTCAAAAGTCGGATTTGGTAGATTCCCTTCTTTTAGCAATTTGTATTTTCCGTTACTTTCCGCCTCTTTTGAAACAGAGGCTACTACATCATTGGACTCTTTTTTTACCGTAGGAATAGACGGCTTTTTCTCGGTGACTTTCTTGTCGTCATCGTCATCGTCTTTGTCATCATCGTCGGCCATATCTTTATCTTTTTGTTTGTCTTTGTCGGTATCTTTATCCTTTTTTGCAAATAAATCGCTAACGCTCACGGTCTTCTTCTCATCATCGTCTTTTTTTGAATCTTCTCCGCAACCGGTAAGGGATAGGGAAAGAATAAGTGCTAATATAAGTGATAATTTTTTCATTTTAAAAACTCCTTTTTCAAATTTAACCTGAAAATAGTATAACACTAATTGAAAAAAATGTCAACATAAGGTTAAAAGTAAAAATGAGTCCACCAAGTGTTTGATGAACTCATTATGAAGTTTTAAAATTTAAATTTTCCGCCTGAAATTACATTTAAAAGATTTAGGTTATCGTCTAATACCAAAAGATCTGCGTCATAACCTTCTTTTATGTAGCCCTTATTTACCTTCATAAGGTTCGAGGGCGTGGCACTTGCCATATAGAAGGCATCCTCTTCCGGAATGCCAAATTCAATGGCCTTTTTTACACACTCTAAAAGTGTTGATGTACTGCCGGCAAGGGCTCCGCTGTCTGTCCGGGCAACTTTATTCTTTACAGTCATTTCCATACCGCCAAATTCATAGGTTCCGTCGGAAAGTCCGCCTGCCCTCATACAGTCGCTGATTAAAACCATACGCTCTTTTCCAAATAAGCGGTATAGGGTTCTTATGATTGCCGGATGCAGATGTATACCGTCGGATATAACCTGAACGAAGATGTTTTTGTCGATAGCAGCACCAATCGGCCCCGGTTCTCTGTGATGAAGTGGGGGCATAGCATTAAAGGTGTGGGTTAAGCAGTTAGCCCCGGCCTCCATTGCCAATACTGCCTCTTCGTAGCTACAATCGGTATGACCTATGGTGACTACTGCATCGCATTCTTTTATAAAATCGATGCTACCCGAAAGCTCCGGTGCGATTGTGACCATCTTTATGTTTTTTAATTTCTTATATTCTTGAATATCAGGGTTTTTTATAAAACCTGCATTTTGAGCACCCTTATATTTTTCGTTAATATAAGGCCCTTCCATATGAAAGCCTAAAATTTCGGCACCACTTTGGGAGAGGATTGTGTCTGTAGCCTTTTTTATAGTTTCAAAGTCCATGGTCATAGTGGTGGGAAGCCACGATGTTGTGCCTTCTCGGATTAGAAACTCTGACATCTCGACTAATTTATCGCCGTCCATGGTGTCGTAACCGCCATATCCGTGGCAGTGGGTATCAAAAAGGCCAGGATAGACCTTTTTGCCCGCCATATCAATACCGTCAAGGTCGGTTTTGCCGACCTTTTCGATAATTCCGTCTCTAATGACAATATCGGTGATTTCCCCCAAAACTTTACAGTTTTTCAAAACCGATTTATCCATTATAAGCCTCCTTGTCGACGATTAAAACAACATCAGGATGAACCTTTAGCATAGTTGCAGGAACGTCTGTTGTGATGTTGTCGTCTAAAAGTGCTTTTACAGCGTTATGCTTATTCTTACCGTTTGCAAGAATTATGATTTTCTTCGAGCTTAAAATTGTTGCAATACCCATTGTTATTGCCTTTGTAGGAACCTGGTCGATGGTTTCAAAAAAGCGAGAGTTTGCTTTAATTGTGTCTTCTGTCAAGTCGGTAAAGTGAGTCTTTGCGATAAGGTTTTTATCAGGTTCATTAAATCCGATGTGACCGTTTTGACCGATTCCTAAGATTTGTAAATCTATTCCGCCGTAAGCTTTAATCTTTTCTTCGTATTCGTCGCAAACCTTTTCGATATTTTCGCCTGAACCATCAGGAACAAAAGATTCTTTGATATTTACGCTTTTGAATAGGTTTTCATTCATAAAATAGTGATAACTCTGGTCGTTATCAGGTGAAATTGGATAATATTCATCTAAATTAAATGATGTAACCGAAGAAAAGTCAAGTTCCTTATCTTCATACATCTTAATTAAGTTTTTATATAGTCCGATAGGTGTTGAGCCTGTTGCAAGACCTAAAACCGCATTTGGCTTCATTGTAACCTGACTTGCCACGATTTTAGCACCAACCTTAGACATTTCTTCATAATTGTCGCAAATAATTATCTGCATAAAAAATCCTCCTTTATTTTGCTGTTAACTCTTTAATGTATACTTCCATCTCGCCGGTTTTTTCAAGGATATCCTGATAAAGCTTGAATTGTGTTCTTGCTCTGTCAAGATTATGATTTTCGCGGTGGATTTTGAAGTATGTATCACCATTTAGGTGGTCTGTTAAGAATCTGATGCCACATTCATAGGTAAGAAGCCTGATAGACAGTGGCAGAAGTTCGATTTCTTTTTTTGTCATAACCGGAAGCAGTTCCTCCAAAAAGCCTTTTGTGAAATTTTTAAATGCGTCCATGCTAAATTGCATTAAAGATAGATCCTTTTCGTCTTCTGCTGCGGTTGCGGCACCCGTTCTTAGGGCATCACCATAGTCATATAAAAGTGAGCCGGGCATAACGGTATCCAAATCAATTACACAAAGAGCCTTACCGGTTTCTTTATCAAAAAGTACGTTATTGATTTTGGTGTCGTTATGAGTAACACGAAGAGGAATTTCTCCCGATTCGATTCCCTTTAGGACTTCGTCTATCATATATTCTTGTTCCAGTGCAAAGTTTACTTCATCTTTTACAGAGTCAAGTCTTCCCACACGGTCTTCCTTGATTGCAGCTAAAAGATTTTCAAAACGCACTCTTGTATTGTGGAAATTCAGAATTGTCTCATATAGCTTTTCACCCGGAAAATCGTTTAGCATATTCTGGAAGCTTCCGAAAGCTTTGCCTGCCTGGTATAAAACCTCTGCATTTTCAACTACACTATAGTATACTGTGTCGTTAATGAATTTATATACTCTGTAAACCTCTCCGTCTTCGGTGGTGTAGTAGAGCTTGCCGTCTTTGGTGGGGACAATAGCAAGTGTTTCCCTGTTCGGGTCACCGCCTGATGCAATGATTTTTTTCGATAAATGAGATGTAACATTGTTGATGTTATCCATAAGCTTATCGGCGTCGGGGAAAACATTGGTGTTTATTTTTTGTAGGATATACTTTTGGTCGGGTGTGACAAAAGTATGGTTTATGTGCCCGTCGCCATATGGAGAAACCTGATCATAATCTACAAAGTGTTTCAATACAGAAATTATATTAGATTCCATCGTAAAGCCCCTTATCTATTAGTTTTTTTAACGCATCGCTTACCTTTTTTGCGTCCTCTTTATATGTAACGCCGTACCATTTTTCGCTTGTTGGCATCACAGTCACCTTTTCTCCTTCTTCCTTTATCATTTTATCAACAATGAAAGGAAGATAGAATTCTTCTTTTTCAGGATTAGAAAGGTTACTTAAGAAATTATTGAAGTCTTTTTCTATTGTGTCAAAAATTGTAGGCTGAAATCCCCACATATTCATCGAAACGATTGTGGAATCGGGAAGACCTGAATTTTTGTCAAGGGCGGTGTGTTCGGTTACACTTTGTAAATACCCGTCTTTGATTTCACATACCCCACGGCTTACAGTTCCGTTTTCTGTAAGAGTGTTTGGAAGCTTATATCCCACCATACAGGTGTTACCTTTGGTTACTAAATGATCGTGAATGAGTTTAAATGCCTCTTTTCCGTAATAGTCGTCTGCATTTATTACCGCAAAAGGAGTATTTACCGCATCACGAGCACACAGTACCGCGTGGCCTGTACCCCATGGTTTTTCTCTTTTGGAAAGTGATGAAAACTTTTCAGGAATTTTATCGGTTTCCTGAAAAACGTATTCAACATCAATCATTTTCTCGATTCTCTTTCCAATACATTCACGGAAATCTTTTTCTATTGCTTTTTTGATAATGAAAACAGCCTTGTTAAAGCCTGCTTTTTTGGCATCATATATTGAAAAATCCAGGATGATTTCACCGTTTGGACCGATTGGTGCGATTTGTTTTAATCCTCCAAATCTGCTACCCATTCCGGCTGCCATAACCAATAATGTTGTATCCATTACTATTCCCCCTTTTTTACTATAACTTTCATTATAGCGACTATTACATACAATTTCCACCAACCAAACTATAAAATTTTCGCAACCAGAGGTTGCTAAAAAAATTATAGTTCGTCTGAATATTTATCCATATCAATTACAGTATCGGTAAATCTTGAGGTTTCTGCGGCAAAAGCAGCAATGTGGTTCATATATGATGTTCTAATGCTACAGATAGACTTACTTGGAGTTTCGTTATTAAAGTATTTATAAAGGTCAACCATAATACCGGTATCTCCACCGCCGTGACCGGCTGTGATGCTATTGCCTTTTGCGTTTATATCATAGTCGGTGAACTTTCTGTCTTTGAAGGTGAATACATTTATAGATCCGCTATCGATATCGCCGACAATTTCACCCATTGTGCCGTAGATTCGGATAAATCTGCCGCCGTAGTTAAAGGCGTTCATTGTAAAGGACACAGTCTCGCCGCCTTCAAATTCCATGTTAACAACCTGATGGTCAACAACATCGTTATCGCAGGCGTAAACGCATCTTCCGTATTTGCCGGTTTTTAAAGCTTCCCATACATCTTCGTCGGTAGGGGTAACCTTTTCTGTTGCGGTTGTTCTGAACCAGTCATTCTTCTTATCATCGTAGTATAGCTTAATTGCATTATACGGACATTCTTCGGCGTGCGGACAACCGTCGGTACAACGGTCGGGTGCACCCTTTGGCTGATTTTCCTTTGTGAAATAGGTAAGTGAACCAAAAGATTGTACTTTTTTACATTCCTTGCCAATCAACCATTGCAAGATGTCGAGGTCATGGCATGATTTTTGCAAAATCATCGGTGATGATTCCTTTGAATTTCTCCAGTTTCCGCGAACAAAACTGTGACTCTGGTGAACGTTACCGACATTTTCTGCGTGCATAATTGAAACAATATCGCCGATTGTACCCTCGTCAATAATATCCTTAATTGTGCAGAAGAATGGGGTAAATCTTAAAACGTGGCAAACGATTACCTTAACGCCCTTTTTTTCCGCCGCCTCAGCAATCATTTTACATTCCTTAGCCGTTGGTGCCATAGGCTTTTCCAACAGAAGGTCATAGCCTTTTTCAATGCACGCAAGTGCAGGACCTATGTGCATATTATCCTGAGTGCTTATAATGGCGAAATCTGCCATTTTGGGAAGGTCGGTTATCTGCTTCCAGTCGGTAAAAAGTGCCGAGTCGGGAAGATTATGCCTGTTCTTTGCATTTTCTCTTCTTGAATCGTTTGGCTCGGCAACGGCAACGACTTCAATCTGGTCGGGGTGGTCGATAACATATTTCGTATAGTCTGTTCCACGACCACCGTATCCTAAAACTACTGCTGTTAATTTTTTCATAGATTACATCTCCTTTTTTGTAAAATAATTGACACTTTGTGCCTCTTATGATATTATGATAGCATATACGAAATAAAAAGTATATACGAATTTGGGTATAAAATATATAATTTTGTATAAATTTTGAGGTGATAAAGTGTTTGGATATGTAAATACGGAAGATATTTTTAAGATTGACGTTTTATATACGGCATTTGCCGAAAGACAGGAGAAGAGCTACTATTTCGGTGGAGAATACCATAACTTCTGGGAAATAGTAATAGTTACCGACGGTGAGCTTGGGATAACTGCAGGAAGTGATGTATTTATGCTAAAGAAAGGTCAGGCGGTAATTCATGAGCCTATGGAATTTCACAGACTCTGGAACGAAGGAAAGGTTCAAACGGAGTATATAATCTTTTCATTTAAGGCAAAGGGCGTGCCGAAAATTTCTTCTAATATTTTTGAAATTCAGGATTTGACGATTCCCTATGAAATACTCTCACACATTCAGGAAAATTTTAAGATACATAATAATAATGTTATAGAAATTTTAGATCCCGACAGCGTGAGCTATCAAGTTACCATAAAGGAGCTTGAGATGTTTATTCTAAACACTCTGTCGCAAAAGATTAAAAAGCGTGAAAAGGTCAGGTCACAGCCTGCTAAAAACTATACAAGAATTGTAAATATTATGGAAAGTAATATTGATAAAAACCTGACTGTCGGGGAAATTGCAAAGCTTTGTAATATGAGTGAGGTGAATTTAAAAAAGACCTTCTCACGTTATTCGGGTATGGGGGTTATGGCGTACTTTAATCACCTGAAGGTTACAGCGGCAATCGAGAGGCTAAAGCGGGGAGAAACTGTTCAGGAAACGGCAAATGCCCTCGGGTTTTCAAATCAGAACTATTTTAGCACGGTCTTTAAGAGAATCACCGGGAAAAACCCGACATATTATAAATAATAAAAAGGCTCATTGGAGCCTTTTTGTTATTATATCAGAAATAATTCCGATTACCGCCCCCGCGATTATGCCTATTATAATGAGTATTGGGAGGTAGTAAAATATATTTATGTTTTTTAAAAATATAGCCGCAACAATGAGCTGGCCGATATTATGGGTGACACCGCCGGCAATACTTATTCCAACAACACTAAATTTTTTTGTCTTTTTTAAAATACTCATTGTAATGACGCTTAAAAACCCTCCCGAAACTGAATATAAAAATGCGGAAAAGCCTGAAAATAAAAGGCTTGATGAAAAAGTTTTAATCAGCATTATCCCAAAAGATATAGGCGTGGTTAAAATATAAAGTGAGGTTAATATTACGATATTTGAAATTCCAACCTTCGCCCCATAGACCGGGATTGGAAGGGGGAAAAGACTTTCTATGTAGCCAAAGACTATTGCAAGGGTTGAAAATATTGCGATTTTTGCGATTTTTTTATTATTCATTATTGCACCACCCCGTCCACTTCTTTTTCGGCAATAACCCGAACCGTAACCCTGTTTGGAAGGCAGACAATATCTCTTCCCGAAAGTTTTAAGGGTTTTTGGTGAACACAGAGCTGGTCGGGGCAGTCGGCACTTTCCATAAACACCTCACCGTCTTTTACCATGACAGTATTTTTGCCGTTTATATCTATTGTTATATCCTCAGAGAGGGGTAGCTTTTTATATTCTTTGTTATCCACATAAATCACCGCATAGTTGCCGGATTTTTCACCGATACGGTTGATAGCAAAAAGGGAGAGGGCAACAAAAACTAACGTTAAAACCAAATATAAATCATGTTTTTTCATATAGCTTCTCCCTTCTCATTCAATATGAAAATTATATCACAGGGGAGAGGATTAGTCAAATAAAAAAGCGTTGGTTAAACCAACGCTTTTTTAAAAAGGGGATAGGCAAAAGACTTCGGAATTAACAAACTGAGCCTAAACTTTAGTTTCGGGTTATCTGCCTGCGTTCCGGAGACTTTTAAAACTCCCGCCTTAGTTACAAACACATGTTACAATTACAATGATAATAAGTACCCATAAAACCATATCAAGGTCGAAACCGCAACCCTTGCTGATGTTTTGGCAACCGCAATCTCCCATAAGGCTTACCTCCTCTCGCCTGATGCTTTTTAACAGATGAAAAATCATATTTTTTACTGATTTTTCTTGCCTGTTATAATAATATATTATGAAATTCAAGAAAAGTTGGAACTTGTCTTGCAAATTTATTTAAAATGGGTTATAATAGGTATAATGGAGATATTTTTAAGTAAAATTTGAAAGGTATGAGAAAGATGACAGAAGAAAAGATGGCAAGAATCAGCGAACTCTCAAGAAAACAGCGAACCATAGGGCTTTCCGATGAGGAAAAGGCAGAGCAAAAGCAATTGAGGGATGAATATATTGCCGACATAAGAAGGAATTTCAGGGCAACTTTAGAGAGTGTTGAGTTTGAGGATAATATAAAACAATAAAAAGGAGAGATAAATATGACATACATACTTTTGATTTTAGCGTTGGTTTGGGGATTTTATTCAAATGTAACCACAGGTGTATTGGTATCAATAATTGCAGTAGGATTCTTGATTTATAAGGCGATGCCGGTTATATATTCCATGAAGGGAACCGCCCAATATAACAGCGGAAATACGGAAGGGGCAGTAAAATATTTTGAAAAAGCCATTGAAACAGGACGTGCAAAATCCCATGTTATAGTTCAATATGTTATGATACTTATGCGTGACGGAAAATTTAAAAGAGCATTGCGTTTGATTGACAAAACTGTAGCCGAGAGATCCGCAAGAGACGATGACAGAATGCTTTTAAAACAGTATCGTTGCCTTATTTATTTTAAAAACGGCGACAAGGAAGAAGCCATGGATGACGCAATGGAGATTTTCTCAAGCTTTAAAAATACAGTATCTTATGGATTGTTAGGTTATTTAAAGCTTGCAAGCGGTGATATCAGTGATTCGGTTTTAAGACTTTGCCGGGAGGCGTATGAATATAACAAGGACGACAGAGATATTGTAGACAACCTGGTATATGCGTGCTATAAGATGGGAAAATATGATGAAGCAGAGGAACTTTTACCTGAACTGATTGAGAAAAACCCCAAATTCGTGGAAGGTTATTACCACGGTGCCTTGGTTAAATTGGCGTTAGGAAAGAAAAATGAGGCAAAAGAACTTATCTCAAAAATCCCTGAATGCACAAGAACTGCCCTTACCACAGTTTCTGAAGAAGAAGTTCAGGAATTAGAAGAAAAGCTAAAGGGCAACTGAAAATGATAATATTTAAAATTAAAGAAGGAATTGACGGGTATCATATGACCAAAGATTTTCGAGGAAAGTATCTTGATACCCAGTCAGAGGACGCCTTGGATTCGGTTTCATATCATATTGCAGGATTTGAAAATGATAAAATTATATGCGTCGGAAGAATGTATATAAAAGACCGGAAAACCTGTGTCATTGATAATGTGGCGGTGAACGAAGAAAACCGCCGACAGTATGTGGGGGATACAATCCTTCGGGCGTTTGAAGATCGTGCCGTACAGCTTATGCGGTCGTTTATTGAGGTTACCCCAACTCCCGATTCAAAAGAGTTTTTCTACCACGAGGGATATTCGGGGGATAGTGTGATGAAAAAAGACCTTACCAAGATAAGAGGATGTAAGTGCCAGAAAAAATAAAATTACCGGTTTGGGGAGAGGAGGAAATATATTGAGCACACCTTTAGCAGACAGAATAAGACCTGAAAATATTGAAGATGTTGTAGGACAAAAGCACCTTTTGGGTGAAGGGAAGCTTCTTTTTAATATGATTAAAAAAGGCGAAACGCCCAATATGATTTTCTATGGCCCAAGCGGAGTGGGTAAAACCACGGTTGCAAATATAATTGCAAAAAATACAGGTAAGAAACTCTATCGCTTAAATGCAACCACGGCATCGGTTTCGGACATTAAAGATATAATTGCAACTCTTGATAGCTTTCTTACTGTAAACGGGGTGTTATTATACCTTGACGAGATTCAGCATTTTAATAAAAAGCAACAGCAATCCCTTTTGGAATTTATGGAAAACGGTAAAATTACTTTGATTGCAAGTACCACCGAAAATCCGTATTTTTACATATATAATGCGGTGTTGTCGCGGTCTGTAATCTTTGAATTTAAACCCATTTCGGCACCGGAGATTAAAAAGGCACTAAAAAGAGGTGTCGAGATTTTGGCAAGTGACGAATTTTCGGCATACGATTTTTCTGTAACCGACGAAGCACTCCTTCATATGGCCCAGATGTCGGGGGGAGATGTGAGAAAAGGATTAAATGCCCTTGAGGTTGCAGCAATGTCTAAAACTCCCGATAAAGACGGAAAAATTTTAATTGATTTGGAACTGGCAGAACAGGCGACTCAGAAAAAGACCATAAAATATGATAAATCAGGCGACAGCCACTATGATATTTTGAGTGCATTCCAAAAGTCAATCAGGGGAAGTGACCCTGATGCAGGACTTCACTATTTGGCACGGCTGATCGCCGGTGGGGATTTGCCAAGTATTTGCCGCCGCCTTCTAGTAATTGCGGCAGAAGATATTGGCCTTGCATATCCTCAGGCGAT
>JAZULN010000053.1:0-2095 GCA_045603125.1 Clostridia bacterium
GACTGGATGATTGAGGCAGAACACGGACCTGACAGCGCGGCACTTTTGGTAACTCACTCAAAGAGCTTGGTGGATAAAGTTATCCCAATTGTAAACCGTCAGTTAGAGAAAATTTCACCAAAGAGAAAAGAGTTTGTGTCAACTAATCTTACAACCTACGGCGGTGTGATTTTGACAGATTCATTAGATGAATCAATCGATTTTGTAAACGAATATGCACCGGAGCATATGGAAGTTATGACTGAAAAGCCATTTGAAACATTACCAAAAATCAAAAATGCCGGAGAGATATTATTGGGTGACTACACACCGGTTACACTTTGTAACTTTGTTTTAGGACCTAATGCAATCCTACCTACCGGTGGATTTGCAAAGACATATTCGAGTGTGTCGGTAAATGATTTTCTAAAGCGTTCATCGGTTGGTTATGCGTCAAAAGACGGCTTTGAAAAGGTAAGAAAATACGCCTATAAATTTGCCACAGTAGAAGGCTTTGACACTCATGGATTAGCCGTTAAAGAAAGAAAATAAACCCCAAAAAGGTGAGGTAGAAAAATGATTACTGTAAAGAGAAAGACAACCGAATCTGAGATGGTTGTAAAACTAGATTTTTCCGATGTTAAAAGTGATTACAGAGAAAAGATAAATACTCCAATTCCGTTTTTAAATCATATGATTGAGCACATCGTATGGCGTGGTGGATTTAACATAGAAGTTTCGGTAAAGCTTGATAAATTTTTATTAACTCACGTTATTTGTGAGGACTTGGGTATTGCCCTTGGAAAAGCTGTAGCGGAATATGTTAAAAAGACAGACGGAGTTCGTGGCTATGGTGATGCAATAGGTATAATTGATGAGGCAAAGGCAGAAACTGCAATCAGCTTTGAATCAAGAGCATTGACCATTATTGATGACTCAAGAATTTCAAATCCATCTTGCGTTGAAGGAATGGACTCACAGGATTTGGCAGTGTTTTTAGATGGATTTTCACAGGGTGCATGTTGTACTCTTCAGATTGATGTTATAAGAGGGGTAAACGGACACCATATCTGGGAAGCGGTTTTCAGAAGTTTTGGCGAAGCCTTAAACAGAGTTTTGGAAGTTTCTGAAAAAAGAATGGGTAAGACCAGCGGTGTTGCCGGAAAAATTGACTGGGAAATAGAATAATAAAAAGGGACTGAAAATTTTCAGTCCCTTAAAAGTAGGGAATAATAATGAAATTAAAAAGTTTTTTAAATAAATATGATACCATAATTTTTGACCTTGACGGCGTAATCACAAGCGAAAACGCATATTGGGATTCGGCTGCTGCAACGGTGTATGAAAGTGTATATAAAGATAAATTCTCACCTGAAGAAATTGAAAAAAATATCAAGGAAATAAGAAAAGAAGTATTTTCTGATGATTTAGTGATTTCTACACTAAAAAATAAGGGTGTAAACAGTAATTGGGACCTTTCATATATCACACTTGGAATTTTAAATGTTTTAGACACGAGCGATTTTTCGTGTGTTTTAGAATATGCCAAAACCTTACCCGACGATGTATTTAAAATTTATGATGTTGTTTCAGAAAACTTTCAAAAAAAACTAGGAATTTCGGATTGTTCAAGGACGAGCCGATTTTGGGAAGACCTAATGATGGCGTTTCAGGAATGGTTTCTTGGGGACGGGTTATTTAAAGAAACCTATGGATATGAACCGATAAAAAAAGGGAAGAGCGGATTTATTTTAAATGATAGACCTATTGTCGACCCGGAAAAGCTTAGGGAAGTTTTTTCGCTTTTAAAAGGGAAACGCCTTGCTGTTGCAACAGGTAGACCTTTTATTGAGGCCAAAACTCCACTTATAAATTTCGGGATATATGAAAATTTTGAAAAAGACGGGTTTATAACCTTTGACGATGTTTTGTCGGTTCAGAAAAATTTCGGAATAGAGGTTACAAAACCGCATCCATTTATGTTTCAAAAAGCAATGCTTGGCTCGGGAGTTTCTGACCGTGATATTTTAGATAAAAATTTTTCAAAAGACCAGCTTTCAAAGACTCTCATTGTTGGAGATGCCGGGTCAGATATTTTGGGTGCAAAGGCGATGGG
>JAZULN010000054.1:0-4761 GCA_045603125.1 Clostridia bacterium
AGTTGTGAGTTCGATTCTCGCAGGGGGTACCAAAAAAATGCGTATGCTTTGCATACGGATTTTTACTTATTCCCTTTTACTTATTCACTATTCCCTACTTTTTAACTTTCCCGCCAACAGCGTCAATCTCTTTCCATACAAGTCTTGCCGACTCTACCGCCTCAGAGAGTGGTGCAATTTCTATTTTCCCACCCGATAGAATTTTCTCAACAAAATACTTAATCTCGTTATAGTAAGGGTGAAGTCCCGGATCATTTATTAAACTTTCCGGAATCTCATCGTAAAATTTCGGGATTTCAGGCAAAATCGTCTCACCGCTATTTGTATAAACAGTAACCTCACCTTTTTCAAACACTACTGTTGCATCCTCAAATGTAACTCTGTAATTTGCATTAAAGGGAAACTGCTTAGGAAAATCCCATTCACCTTCAACCGAAACTAAAACATCACCATAGGAAAAAGTTGATAATATATGCTCTAATACGCCATCTTTATTTCTGGTTGCACGGCATACCATATCATCAGGCTCTCGACCCATAATATATCTCATAAAATCGACATCATGGATTTGTAAATCAAGAACCGCCGTGCCACTCATATCAGGGTTATTAAACCAATCCTTCCAACCCCAACCCGGTCTTCTGGATAATCTTTGAAAGGATGCCGATATCATTTCCCCATAAGTTTTTTTATCTATCACATCTTTTAGCCATACATACTCATCCCAGAATCTTATAACATGACCGACTTCAACCTTAACACCGCATCTTTTTTCGGTCTCAAGCAAAAGCTTTGCCTCTTCCTCATTTAAACATACAGGCTTTTCAATCAACACATTCATGCCTTTTTCCATAGCCATAACAGCGTGTTTTGTATGTAAAAATGTGGGCGAACATACATCTACAATGTCAAGTTCTTCCTTTTCTATCATTTCCTCACCCGAAGAATAAACCCTCGCCCCCGAGGTTTCTGCTTCTTCCATTGTATATTTATTATTTTCATCTGCGTCAGCAATGGCAACAAGCTTTACTTCATCGCCCAGAGCCTGCCAGCATTTTGCATGCCTAACTCCCATGCCTCCGCAGCCGACTAAACCTACCTTTAACATGAAAACCCCTCTTTTGTCTTTAAAAATAAATACAATCAAATTTTAACATTTTATTGGAATAAAGTCAATAAATAATCAAAAAAAGCCACAAAAAACTCGGAGGTTTCCCTCCGAGCTTTTTAAACCGATTCAATTAAAGCATAGTTTCCGTCGTTTCGCTCGTATACCACGTTCATAAGATTAGTTTCGGCATTCTTAAAAACGAAGAATTTATGCCCTAACAGTTTCATCTGTAAGATTGCCTCTTCTTCTGTCATTGGCTTTACGGCGAACTTTTTCTTTTTAACAATCTTAAATTCTTCCATATCTTCGCCATCCAGATAGTCGCCGCCGCCAATCATAACTTTGTCGTCTACCGCATCTCTTTTAATTTTCTTTTCAAGCCGTGTCTTATTTTTTCTGATTTGTCTTTCTATTACATCCACAATCTTATCCATTGCGGTTATCACATCTACTTCAACCACCTCGGCCCTGAAGATTACGCCCGATGCATAGATCGAAACTTCCGCATATTCGTTGTCTTTAATCGTTCCGATTACAACTCTTGCCTCGGCTTCCTCCTTAAAGAATTTATCGAGCTTTCCTAGTTTTTTCACGGTGTAGTCCTTGATTTTGTCAGTAACTGTGATTTTTCTCCCGATAATGTTAATCTTCATATTATCATCTCCTGCCGATTATATTTTTAGGTTTCCCTACTAGATATTTACCCAATATTTACATTCTTAAACATAAATCATAAAAAAAGAAACTACTCTGCAGTGAATAGTTTCAAAAAAATCATTATTTTTTCCATGTGTTGGGTGCAAAAAGAACTAACATCGGGAAAATTTCCAGCCTTCCAAATAGCATATTCAAAGAAAAAATCACCTTTGAAAAATTAGAATACATACTAAAATTCTTTGTAGGACCGACACCGGAAAGTCCCGGACCTATATTATTTATAGTTGCCGCAATTCCCGTAAAGTTTGTGGTAAAATCAAAATTATCGACACTTATAAGCAACACCGAAACCGCAAAAATTATAATATACGCCATAATATATACGCTGACACCTCTTGCAATCTCATGTTCCACAATTCTTCCGTTTAAGGTAATTTTATGGGTACGTTTCGGGTGTGCAATAATCCTTAGTTCCTTTACGATACTCTTAAAAAATATCATAATCCTCGACACCTTAATACCACCGCCGGTACTTCCGGCACAAGCACCTATAAACATCAACATTACAAGTATTGCCTTTGAAAATTCAGGCCACAAGTCAAAATCGGTTGTTGAAAAGCCCGTGGTTGTGATAATAGAACCCACCTGAAATGCACTGTGCTTTACGGTATCAAATAAATTACCATATAGATTATAACAATTCATTGAAATCATGAAAATTGCCGTAAGGATTATCAAAAGGTATGTTCTTACCTCTTCCATTTTAATGGCTGAGCTAAATTTTCTAATCAGCAATAAATAATAGAAAGAAAAATCCACACCAAAGATAATCATGAAAATTGTAATTATCAATTGTTGAGCCGATGTATAGTCGGCAAGTCCCGAATTTTTAATGGCAAATCCGCCAGTTCCTGCTGTACCGAAAGATAGGGTAACTGCATCAAACAAAGGCATCTTATTTACCAAAAGACAAATTATCTGGATAATGGTAAGAAAAACGTAAATCCCATATAAAATCATTGCGGTCTTTTTAACTTTTGGAACAATCTTTCCAACATCCGGACCGGGGCTTTCTGCTTTTATTAAATATACGTTGCTTCCACCCGACAAAGGCAAAAGTGCAACCAAAAACACAAGAACGCCCATTCCGCCTATCCAATGAGTAAAACTACGCCAAAAAAGCAATCCCTTAGGAAGTGCCTCAACATCAACAAGGATTGATGCACCGGTTGTAGTAAATCCCGATACCGTCTCGAAAAACGCATCGAAGAAGTTTGGAATGTAACCCGATATCACAAAGGGTATTGCCCCAAAAATACTCATAACTATCCAGCTAAGAGCTACCGCAACAAATCCTTCTTTTGCGTACATATCTTTTTTTCGGTTTGGAATTTTAATCATAATAAATCCAACTAAGAACGCCAAAAGAATGCTAACTATCATCGCAGTCAAGGATTCTTTATATATCACCGAGCACACAAGGGCCGGTATCATACAGATAGCCTCGATTATCAGAACCCAACCAAGGGTATTAAAAATCACTTTATAATTCATCTTATTTTTCCTTATTCCAATATATCTCCGATATTTTGTAAGCCTGTTAAGGTGGTAACAATTATAACTGAATCGCCGGCTAAAATTGTATCCCTACCTCTTGGGGTTATCACCTCGCCGTTTCTATAAATCGAGGCAATCAAAACCTTCTTTTTAATCTTTAGCTTTTCGATTGTTTCTCCAATAACCGGCGAATCATCTTTAATCTTAAACTCCAATGCCTCAGCTTTACCGTTTAACACATAGTGCATTGTTTCGATATCGCTTCCGAAAGAGTTCTGCTTTGCTCTGACAAATCTCACAATATGCTCTGCAGTGAGGTTTTTCGGGTAGATTATAGTGTCAAGGTCAAGCTTATTTATAACCTCGTTATAAGAAATCTTGTTGATTTTTGTAACAACCTTACCCACGCCCTTACTCTTTGTAAAGAGTGATAAAATAATATTTTCCTCGTCAATATTGGTAAGTGCCACACAGGATTCCGCTCTCTCAATTCCTTCTTCCAAAAGATTTGTTTTATCTGTACCGTCGGCGTTTATAATCGTCGCCTTAGGCAAAAGTCCGCATAACTCCTCACATCTTTTCTCGTCATGTTCAAAAATCTTAACCTTTATACCATGCTTTATAAGAATTCTTGCAAGGTAATATCCCGTCTCGCCGCCGCCAACAATCACCGTATCTTTTACGCTATTGGTTTTAACGCCGATTTTGCTAAAGAACCTTGCACTGTTCTCAGGCGACGCAACAATACTCACCAAATCTCCGCAATTTAATATAAAGTCACCTCTTGGGATGAATGCATTATCGTCTCTCTCAACTCCGCAAACAAGGACATCACAGTTAAGTTTTGGCACAATGTCTGATACCTTAAACTTATTTAAAATTGAATTTTCGGAAATCCTGAACTTTAAGATTTCAACTCTCTCTTTGGCAAAGGTATCTATTTGGATTGCCGACGGAAATCTTAAAACTCTTGCCATTTCTCTGGCAGCGGTAAGTTCAGGGTTAATAATCATTGCCAAGCCGAAGTCGTCGACAAAAAGACCTATTGATTTTTTGTATTCAGGCTTTCTGACCCTTGCTATCGTCTGGCAATTACCCAATTTTCTTGCCAAAAAACAGGTCATTAGATTTTCTTCGTCAGAACCTGTTACCGCAATTAAAATATCAGCATCCTCAACTCCCGCATCCTTTAAAATGTCCACATTTGTACCGCTGCCGACAACACCGATTACATCGCACTGTCTTGCAGTATCCTGAGTGGCTTTTAAGCGGACATCTACAACCGTAATGTCATTATCTTTTTCACGGCTTAGCGACTTGGCAATCTTTTTGCCAACATTTCCGCAACCAACAATTATAATATTCATTCTTTCATCTCCATGTATATTTTTTTAAGTTTTTATTAAATCTGACTTAAAAGACTGTATAATCTAGAT
>JAZULN010000055.1:0-12620 GCA_045603125.1 Clostridia bacterium
CCGACTTCTCATAAATCTCTTTTTGTGGATTATCTTTTTTCCCAAGAAACCTTTTTAGTTCCTTATCTACTATCTTTATTTTATCTTCTAAAATTCGGGTAAACTCCATTATTCTTCAACTCCGTCGAAAGGTTTTTTCTCCATCTCGCCCTGACCGTTTTCTATTAAAACCGACACCTTCTTCTCGGCATCGTCAAGAATTTTCTGGCACGATTTTGATAATTTTATCCCCGATTCAAAAAGCTTTAGTGACTCATCAAGGGTTGCGTCGCCCTTTTCAAGCTTTTCAACTATACCTTCAAGCTCCTTAATTGATTCTTCAAATCCCTTTGCCATATTATCCTCCCTTTACAATACACTCTTTATCGCCATCTGATAATTTCAGATTAAATTCCATACCCGGAGTTAACTCCTTCTTGCTTCTAATAACATTTCCGTCAAAATCCATCGGAATTGCATAGCCTCTTGCCATAACCTTCAGAGGGCTCATAGCATCGAGCTTTGATGCAATACTTCCCAGCTTCTCCCTTGCCTCAGAAACCTTTAGCATATAATTTTTCTCAATCTGTTTATAAAGATTATCCACTCTCTGATATGAATCCATGATACTGTCCTTTGGATTTTTAAGCCGTAATGACTCAAGGTTTTTCCGTTCAGATTCAAGCCTTTTTATAATAGCATTGGTTATCCGGCTTTTATCAACCATAACCCTACTTATTAGTTCTAACTGTGACGGTACGGCAATTTCTGCTGCAGCAGACGGGGTCGGTGCCCTTAAGTCTGCCACAAAGTCCGCTATCGTAAAATCGGTTTCATGTCCAACGGCAGAAATAACAGGAATTTCCGATGCGAATATGCTCCTTGCCACAATCTCCTCGTTAAATGCCCATAAATCCTCAATCGAGCCACCGCCTCTTCCGGCAATTATGACATCTACCAGATTATGCTCATTAAAATATGAAATACCCTTTTGGATATTCTCGGCCGCCTCGGCACCTTGAACAAGTGAGGGATAGAGAATTATCTCAACATGAGGGTATCGCCTTGTGATTACATTTATAATATCCCGAACCGCTGCACCTGTTGCTGCGGTTATTACCCCCACACGCTCCGGAAACTGTGGGATTGGTTTTTTATGCTCCTCTTTAAATAACCCCTCTTCTTCCAGGCGTTTTTTCAGCTGCTCAAAGGCAATATATAGTTCACCCACACCGTCGGGGATCATTTCTGTGATATATAGCTGGTACGATCCGCCGGCCTCATAAACCGAGATTCTTCCGCGAGCTAAAACCTTCATTCCGTCTTCCGGTTTAAAGGAAAGATTTCCGGCTGCCGACTTAAACATTACCGCTTTTAAAACTCCGCCCTCGTCCTTTAGAGTGATATACATATGCCCCGAATAGTGGAGTTTGAAGTTGGAAATTTCGCCTTTTATCCATATATCATTTAATATTATATTTGAGTCGAGAATTTTTTTGATATACCCGTTAATCTGGGATACCGTTGCAATTTTTGGCTCCATACCGTCACCCCGATTTACTCAAAATTATTCTTCCTGCAAAAACCGCCCAAAACTCCGTTTATAAAGGCAGAGTTGTCCGGGTCATCAAATTTTTTATCAAGCTCAACAGCTTCGTTGATGGCAACTCGTGTCGGAACATCGTCAACATACTTGATTTCATAAATTGCAAGCTTTAAAACTGCCTGAGAAACCTTTGAGAGTCTTTCAATCTTCCAGTTTCCGCTTAAGTTTTCAGAGATTTCCCGGTTTATTTCTTCTTCCTTTTCCAAAACCCCCAATAAAACCTCTCTTATGTAATCGATATTGTGTCTTGATGCTGGTTTATTTTTTAGCATCTCATCGATTAGAAATTCAATGTCGTCACGATTGGTAAGCGTTTGAAATATAAGTTTAAAAGCCTCTTGTCTTGCCTCGTTTCTTGATTGTTTTCTCATACTCCACCTCAAAATTTTATATTTTTTAAAAATTATAATACACCAATTTAATTATACTCTATATCCCCCAAAAAATCAATAAAATTTTGGCATCTTTATCCTATTATTTTTCTAAAAAGCTTCTTCGAAATCTCAACAATTTTTAATTCATACTTTATATCAGACGTTATAACCCCGAACCCACGTTCTCCCACCATGTCACGAAGAACTTTCTCCCCTTTTTCCGATATCCCTCCAAAAACCTCCTCGGTAAAGCAAAGGGGCGGATAGGCAACGCACCACCAATTCTCTCCTCCGCCCTCACCTAAAATCACCTTTATTGCAGAATATTCACCCTTGGGAAGAATTATCTCATTATATTCTTTTCTTGGGATATCGGTGTTTTCATATTTAACTCGTGCCGAATAGGAAATGCCATGACTTTTTAAATAATCATTTGCCGACCTCTCTATCTCGGGTATTAGATTTATAACCTCTTCTCTTTTCATATCCCGATTAAAATATACTCTCATATCACTCAGAACGTGATCCCTTACCCTTAGTTTTATCTCAGTGTCACGTGAGGTATTACTGTTAGATATGATATGGAGTCTTACTAAGCTATTCGAAATATTATCAAATACCGAAACGTAATAAATAAAAGCCATAAGACCTGCTAACAGTATTAAAATAATCTTTTTAATTTTTACCACTTCCCTTCATGGGGATTTTAGACTTTTAATTTCTAATCTATACATATTTTCCCCATTTGGAGGTAAAAATACTTTTAAAAAGTTTAAGGGAGGTAAATTAAATGAAGAAAAAAGGCATTATATTATCTATAATATTTTTATCAGCAGTGGCAACCCTAACCTTCTTTCCCAAAGATGACAAGGTAATCGCCCAGCCCAAAAGAAGCCAGAGCGATATACAATTAATGGCACGTGCCGTAAATGGCGAGGCACGAGGTGAGCCATATGAAGGGCAGGTGGCAGTGGCGGCGGTAATTTTAAACCGGGTAAAACATTCGTCATTCCCCAATTCCATATCGGGGGTAATTTATCAGCCAGGTGCTTTTACCGCCGTCTCCGACGGTCAGATAAACGAACCTATTGACCAGAACTCTACCATTTATAAAGCTTGCCATGATGCTATGAACGGCTGGGACCCAACCGGCGGTGCTATCTACTACTTTAACCCCGACACCGCCACAAGCTCGTGGATTTGGTCAAGACCTTTTATTAAACAAATCGGAAAACATAGATTCTGCAGTTAAATTTTTAGGAGTAATTTAATATGAAAAAAAGATATATCTATTGGGCATCATCCGCCATAATCATTTCCCTCACCGTTTGGGGGATTTACGAAATGAACCAGATAAAAACTATGAAAACAAAGATAGAAAATAACTATAACCGAGCCTTCCACGAGCTTGTCGACTATGTAGACGATATAGATACACTTCTGCAAAAAAGTATGTTGGTATCATCACCCGAGCAGATGGCATCGATTTCAAGTGAGCTGTTTCGTCAGACCTCTGCTGCCAAGGCCTGCTTAGGGCAACTCCCAATTTCGGAAATTCAACTTGAAAACACTGAAAAATTCTTATCGCAAGTTGGCGACTATAGTTTTATGCTATCCCAAGACGTAATCTCCGGTGGGGTTATAGAAGAGATTGACTATAATAACTTAAACTCTTTGGGAAAATACGCATCAATTTTAAACGAGCGACTTCTTTCAATGCAAAATGATGTCTATGACGGAAACATAAATTTCGGTACAATCGAAAAGGAAGGCAAGAAGTATTTTGAAAACACCGCCTTTGCATCGGGTGCACTCACTAACTTTGAGGGTGTGGAAAAGGAGTTTCAGGAATATCCGGCTCTTATCTACGACGGTCCATTTTCCGAGCATATAGAAAAAATCCAACCGGTGATGCTTGAAAATAAAAAGGAAATCACATCAACCGAGGCACTAAAAAAAGCCAAGGATTTCCTTGGTGACAAAGGCGTTAACCTTTCATATAGCGGCGAGAGTCAAAATAACCAACTCCCATCCTATTCTTTCTCCGCATCATCGGGAGATAGTGAAATCTGTATCGCAATAACCAAAAAAGGCGGATATCCTGTATATTTTATGGAAAATGAATATGGGCTTGAGGAAAACCTTAGTATTCACGAGGCTGTAAAAAAAGCACGTGAATTTTTACAAAGTCGCGGCTACACCTCACTTTCCGAGAGCTACTACGAAAAAGACGGCGGTGTTCTTACCATAAACTTTGCATATGAGCAAAGCGGTATTACCTGCTATTCCGACCTATTAAAGGTAAAAGTTGCACTTGACGATGGCGATATTATAGGCTTTGAGGCTCACGGCTATATTATGAATCACCATTACCGCAGTTTTCCCGAGATCAAGTTATCACAAGACGAAGCACGCTCTAAAATAAACCCCCATCTTACAATCAACTCGGAAAACTTAGCCCTTATCCCAAAAGACGGGCAGACAGAAAAGCTTTGCTATGAATTTAAAGGATCTCATAATGGCAAAAACTTTATAATCTATATAAACTCAGAAACCGGCAAAGAGGAAAAGATTTTAATGTTAATTGAATCGGAAAACGGGATTTTAGCAATGTAAAATTTTTAGGCGAACTAAATGAAATTTAGTTCGCTTTTTTTCTTGCTTTCCAATATTTTCTGTGTTATACTGAAAAGGTATAAAACTATAAGGAAGTGTGAAAATGGATTTTACAAATCTTAAAAATTTTCTCGACCACTTGACCGACTGGGTAATCCCCGGAAATACTGTAGTGGTCTATAAAGATAACAAAAAAGTATTTGAATATTCATCAGGCTATTCAAATCTTGAAAAAAAGATAAAGATGACTGGTGGCGAGCACCTGTTTATTTATTCCTGTTCAAAACCCGCAACGGTAACAGCAGGTCTTCAGCTTTTAGAGAAAGGTAAGTTTCTTTTATCCGACCCTCTATATGAATATATCCCTGAATTTCGGGATATGTATGTAAAGACCAAGGACGGGGTCGAAAAGGCAAATTCGCCTATCACTTTGCAACATCTTTTCACTATGACCGCCGGTTTTTCATACGCTCAAAACGGTCCGGCGAGTAAAAGAGCCCAGGAAATATCCGGCGGTAAGATTGACAACCAGGTCTTTGCCAAAGCAGTGGCAGAAATGCCTCTATATTTCCATCCGGGTACTCACTGGCAATATAGTCTGTGCCACGATATTTTAGCGGCAGTAATTGAAGTGATTTCAGGCAAGAAATTTTCACAATATGTTAAAGAAAATATCTTTGAACCCCTTGACATGACCGAATCTGTTTACCATCTCACTCCTGAAATCAAGGCTAATATGGCAGAACAATATAAGTATAACGTTTCAAATGTGACCGACCTTGTGGAACTCCAAAAGAGTTCTAACCGAAACGGTACACTTGAAAATATGGGATTAGTAAACAGCCACATCTTTGGTGACAACTACGATAGTGGCGGTGCCGGAATTATCACAACCGCAAACGACTACATAAAGTTTATTGCTGCACTTTCAAATAAGGGTGTGGGGGTAAACGGCGAGAGACTATTAGCTTCTAAAACAATTGAGTTAATGAAGACAAATCAACTCCCACCCGAGGTTCTACCCGACCTTGAATGGTCTCAGCTTCGTGGCTATGGCTATGGGTTAGGCGTAAGGACTATGATGGACAGAGCCAAGGGAGGCTCTCTTTCAAGCATCGGCGAATTTGGTTGGGGCGGTGCAGCAGGGGCAACCGTCCTTGCCGACACAGAGTTAAACCTTGCAATGTTTTATTCACATCATATGTGTAACCCGCAGGAGGACTATTACCAGCCAAGACTCAGAAATGTACTTTATTCATGTATTGATTAGGAATCGTAATCAAGAAAAGTGTCACTTTGGCACTTTTCTTTTTCTATGCTCTTTTTTGGGGGGCAAATATTTATACTATCTATAAATTTTTAAAATTTCCACTTGACAAGGCATGAAATGTGTGGTATTATATATCAGTAATTTTCAAAAAATGCCGATGTGGTGGAATTGGCAGACGCGCGGGACTCAAAATCCCGTGGTAGCGATACCGTGTCGGTTCGACCCCGACCATCGGCACCAAAAAATCCGTACAAGATAGTGTGCGGATTTTTTACTTATTACTTATTCACTCTTCACTATTCCCTAAAAATATTTGAGTAGGGGTTTTGGGAAAAGTAATAAGTAATAGTGAAAACTGAAGAAGTTAATGTAGTTTTGCTTTCCCAAAAAAATGCTAAACCAAATATGGTTTAGCATTTTTTATTTTTAGCATACTGGAATAATTAGCTTGTCGCCCACCTTAATTAAATTCTTATCCTCAATTCCATTTAATTCTTTTATCTCAGCAACCGAAACCGAGTATTTTTTCGCAATATCCCAAAGAGTGTCCCCCGACTTCACAAAATAGATTATAACACCGCACTCCCGGTCATTTTCTTCAAACTCAACCCTCGAAATCATTGGGATTTCTGATTTTTCCATAAGATATATATCGGCTGAGAGAACACACCTTACCTCAACCTCATTTGCCATATTAAGATTATATGCCATATGTTCAGGCAAAATTTTTGCATAGCATAGCATTTTGGCTCTTGCGTTTTCATCGTCAATCTTAAAGTTTATCGGCACATCTTTTTTGATGCAATGTATCGGAATCTGGCTATTCTCGGTTATGTATAAAACGTATATCTCACATCTTCCCTCAACCAGAACCTTTTCATTTTCCACTTCGGTCTTTGTAACAGTCGGCCTTAAAATCACGTTATAAACCGATGAAATCTCAGGCGATTTTCCATCGGGTGTTACCACATCTTTCACATTATACTGCATGCTTTTTTTAGATACCATTCTCTCAAATGTCACTTTATCCGAAATCATTTTAGCAGGTTTTCCCGGGCAGAAACAATCGGACATTATCTCGATTTCATCCACACTATGGGATGTAACTCCGGCAACAATTGAGATATCGACCTCAATGCACCGTGCCTCCTGATCATCATCCAAAGCTAAATTAAAGTCATATTCACCAAGATGATACTGGACTTGGCAATCGGAATCCTCCTCCATGTCAAAGATTTCAATAACCTCAGTAAATGGGATTTCAGTATCGACAGAATGAATGTTTTTCTCTAAATCCAAATACAAAATACATACCGAAACATTTCCCCTGACTACTGCTTTCCCGGTGATTGCTTTAACTTCCCGATCAGAAACCGCAACATCCATCTTTAAAATTTCAGAAATCCCCGAAACACCAGCCGGAATTTGGAGTTTTTCCCTTATCGAAAAGGTCGACTCCTCTAAAATATTTATATTTTGGGCCTTTACTTTTTCATAGATAGCCTCAACCGCATCTTCATCCATTGATTTTGATACTTCTATCTCCTTTTTACCCCATAAGATATAATCTACCGCAACAGCCGTTTTTATATTTAGTTTTCTTGAATTTATTAAGTTAAATTCTACCTTCTCCACATCCGACGAGATTTTAGGAAGCAGTCCACCGGATGCGTCAATTTTATCTATTGTATAGGAAAAATCCATTTCCGACGTAATGGATTTTATACATTCCCCTTCACTTTCAGGGACATATAAAATGTTATATTTTACTGTCCCTCTTATCTTTATCTCGCCGTCTGAAATCTCCTTTTCGTCAATCCTTGACACTGCATCCACCTGCAGGATTTTTAAAATATCGGGCTTTACATCAGGGACAATAATGTCCCCATCGATATACGCAACCCCTGACCCTTTTTGCCTTAATTCCGAAATCTCCACATTTTCCTTTATAAGTTCCATTAAAAGACCATTCCCTTCCTTTTAGTAAATAAAAAAGTGTTCATAGTAAATTCTATGAACACTCTTTTTAAATTATTCTAAAATTAGTTTACCTTAACAATCTTTTTCCATTCTTCATATGCCTTGTCCCAAGCATCTGAATCGCAAGGTGTATATTCTGCAATATCAAAGGAGTTTTTAACAATCTTTCTTCCCTCTGCTAAATCCTTAATTGCGCCGCAAGCAATTCCTTGGCATAAAACATTACCGATACTGGTTGCCTCAACAGGACCTGCGTGAACGGTTCTCTTGGTTGCGTTTGCGGTAAACTGACAAATCATCTTATCTTTAATACCGCCGCCAACAATATTTATAATGCTATATTCTTTTCCTGTAACCTTTTCCATACCCTCAACTGTGTGACGATACTTAAATGCAAGGCTCTGTGCGATACATCTTATGATGTCACCCTTAGTCTCTGGAACCTTTTGACCGGTCTTTTCACAGTATTCTCTGATTCTTCTTGGCATGTTACCAGGGGTCTGGAATGCCGGATAGTCAGGGTCAATAAAGCTTTCAAACGGAGTTGCAGCATTTGCCTGTTGTTCTAAGTCGTTGAAACTCAAAACCTCTCCTTCTCTTTCCCATTGACGCTTTGATTCCTGAATCAACCAAAGACCCATGATATTCTTTAAAAATCTTATGGTCTTATCAACGCCGCCTTCGTTTGTGAAGTTATATTCCAAAGCTTCCTTTGTAACGTTTGGCTCTTTTAATTCAACGCCCATTAGTGACCATGTACCGCTTGATATGTAGATAAAGTCGTCTTTGTCAACAACCGGTACAGATGCAACAGCAGAACCTGTATCGTGAGATGCAACGGCAAATACCGGAATCTGACCAACACCCAATTCTTCTGAAAGTTCAGGTTTTAAGTTGCCGATTTTTTCGCCCGGGTATACCATATCAGCAAATATATCTGATGGGATTCCCATTTTATCTAGTAGCTTCTTCGCCCACTTATGCTCTCTTGAATCAAACATCTGTGAGGTTGATGCGACTGTATATTCACACTTCTTTTCGCCGGTTAAGAAGAAGTTAAACAGGTCCGGCATAAATAGTAATGTTTTTGCGTTATTTATTGATGTATCGTCTGCAAGCTTTGATGCCAACAATTGATACAATGTGTTAAACCAGTTAAATGCGATACCTGTTTCTTCAAATATCTCTTCCTTTGGAACGATAGCGAACGCCTTATCATACATTCCGTCTGTTCTTGTGTCACGATAGTGATATGGGTTTGCCAAAAGCTTATCGTTCTTATCTAAAAGTCCGTAGTCAACGCCCCATGTATCGATTCCGATACCGTCGAGATCGCCGTCGCCTGAGTTTACACACTTTAGAATTCCTTGCTTAATTTCATGGAAAAGTCTATAAACATCCCAGTAAAATCCGTCATTTACAAGGACCGGGTCGTTTGAAAATCTGTGTTTTTCTTCTAAAGTAATCTTTTCTCCGTCGAACTTTGCAAGCATCGCTCTTCCGCTTGATGCACCAAAGTCAAATGCCAAAAATTTATAGCTTTTCATTTTTATCACTCCATTTTATAAAATTATACAATAATTATATACAAATTTTAACATTATGTCAAGGGTATTAGTCTAATTTTAGCACCGACATAAATGCTTCTTGCGGAACTTCAACCGAGCCCACCTGACGCATTCTCTTTTTACCTTCCTTTTGCTTTTCCAAAAGCTTCTTCTTTCTTGTTATGTCACCGCCGTAACACTTGGCAAGTACGTCTTTTCTCATAGCCTTAACCGTCTCACGGGCGATTATCTTATTCCCGATTGCCGCCTGAATCGGCACTTCAAAAAGCTGTCTTGGGATAGATTCTTTAAGCTTTTCCGCCATTCTTCTTCCCCTGTTATATGCGTTATCCTTATGGACAATGAAGGACAGGGCATCCACCATCTCGCCGTTTAGCAGCATATACAGTTTTACAAGGTCAGAACGTCGGTAGTCGGTCAGTTCGTAGTCAAAGGATGCATACCCTTTTGTGCGGGATTTTAGTGCATCAAAAAAGTCATAGATAATTTCATTCAATGGAAGTTCATAATGGATTTGTGCACGGGTTTCTTCCATATACTTCATATCCTTATAAATTCCACGTCTTTCCTGACAAAGCTCCATAACATTCCCGACAAAATCCACCGGCACCATAATGTCGGCTTTTACCATCGGCTCTTCCATATAGTCTATCTCAACCGTCGGCGGGAGGTTTGTGGGGTTATCCACCCAAATCATCTCACCATTGGTCTTATGCACTTTATAGATAACGCTTGGTGCGGTTGTAACAAGGTCAAGGTTATATTCACGCTCTAAGCGTTCCTGAATAATCTCCATATGAAGAAGACCTAAAAATCCGCATCGGAAACCAAATCCCAATGCCACCGAGGTCTCCGCCTCAAACATAAGTGCCGCATCGTTTAGCTGAAGCTTTAAAAGTGCCTCTCTTAAATCATCATACTGAGCACCGTCGGCAGGGTAAATTCCGCAGTAAACCATAGGATTTACCTTCTTATAACCGGGTAGCGGCTCGCTTGCCGGGTTTGTTGCCAAGGTAACGGTATCCCCAACTTGAGTATCCTGAATGTTTTTGATACTCGCCGCAATATATCCAACCTCGCCGGCAGCTAATTCCGGCAAAGGATTCATGCGGTTTGCGTGAAGTGTTCCTACCTCCACCACATCAAACTCGGCTCCGGTCTGCATAAGCCGGATTCTGTCGCCGGTTTTTAATTTGCCTTCCTTCAGGCGGACATATACGATAACACCTTTATAACTATCGTAATATGAATCGAATATCAGTGCCTTTAGAGGTTTATCCTCATCACCTTTGGGGGACGGGATTTTATCAACAATCTCTTCTAAAACACTTTCAATATTTAAACCGGTCTTTGCAGATACTCTTGGTGCATCCTCTGCCGGAATCCCGATAATATCCTCAATCTCTTTTATAACAAACTCAGGCTGTGCCGAAGGCAGATCAATTTTATTTATAACCGGCACAATCTCTAAGTCGTGATCCAGTGCAAGATAGGTATTTGCCAGAGTCTGTGCCTCAATCCCTTGCGATGCATCAACCACAAGTATCGCACCCTCGCAAGCCGCAAGGCTTCGTGATACCTCATAGTTAAAGTCCACGTGCCCCGGTGTGTCTATCAGATTTAGCGTGTAGGTTTCACCGTCATTTGCCTTATATTTTAAGCAAACGGCGTGAGCCTTTATGGTTATACCCCTCTCCCTCTCTAAGTCCATACTGTCGAGGAGCTGATCTTCCATGTCCCTTTTTTCCACTTCACCCGTCAGTTCTAAAAGACGGTCTGCCAGAGTTGATTTTCCATGGTCGATATGGGCAATTATGCAAAAGTTTCTGATCTTTTCCTTTTTTATCATATATTCTCTCCTAAATTTATTCTGCTACCTTTATATAATGAGGAATTATATCCTCGTAGCTTCCGTCTTTTAACCTAAAGCCCCCGGGGATAACTCCAAGCTTTGTAAATCCGATTTTTTCATATAGTTTCAATGCTTTCACATTGTTTTTTACCACCGCATTAAACTGTAAAATTCGAAACCCCAGTTCACCGGCTTTTTTAATGGAATGGCGAACCAGCATCTCGCCTACGCCCATACCTCTTATGTCGCTTTTTACAGCATAGCTTGCATTTGAGATATGTCCGCACCTTCCCACATTATTGGGGTGGAGTATGTATAAACCGATAACTTCGCCGTCTTTAATTGCCAACCCGGTAAATGACTGGGATTTAAAAAACTTTAGTCCCGTTTCTTCGGTCAGTTCATCCTCCTGAGGAAAAGCCACACCTTCGGCTACAACTTCGTTCCATATTTTGTTGGTTTCATCTATATATTTTTCATCAAACGGTATAACTTTCATTTTTATGTCCTCATCTTTTTTTAGTCTATAGTGATTTTACCCGATAAAATCCTTGCACCATCGATAACTCCCCACAAAAAACCGCCAAAACCAAGGGTGACTAAACTCACAAGAATCTGTAAAATCCCGATTTTAACAGATCCCATATAGAACCTACCAACGCCAAGGCATCCTAAAAACATCTGCAATACCCCGGCAATAAACCATGATTTTTGGGATTTTTCCTCAGTGTTGTCCGTTACCCAGTTTTTTTCGCCGGAAACATAAAAAACTTCCTCAGTTTTTCCATGTCCACAGTATGGGCAAAAGGACTTTTTATCAATATTTTTACCACAAATCTCGCAAAACATATTCTATCCGTCCTTTTTTATTTTCTGCCAGTAGTCCTTTGCCGATTTCTCGGTCTTGTTCTCCCCGAAATTATAATAGGTTCTATCCTTGATATTATCTGGAAGATACTGTTGTTTTATATAGTTATTTGGGTATGCATGAGGGTATTTATATTCAATTCCCCGTCCAAGTTTCTTAGCACCGCCATAGTGTGCATCTTTTAGGTGTGCCGGGATATCACCGACATCTATCTTTTCAATATCCATGAGTGCCTCATCTATTGCCGCCGCTGCCGAATTTGACTTTGGTGCCGTTGCGAGTAAAATTACGGCTTCAGCAAGTGGAATCCGAGCCTCTGGAAACCCTAACTGCAGTGCACTATCAACACAGGCTTTTACAATAGATATCGCCTGAGGATATGCAAGGCCAATATCTTCTGCCGCAATTACTAGAAGGCGGCGGCAAATACTTGGCAAATCCCCACCGGCGATCAGCCGTGCCAAATAGTGAAGTCCTGCATCAGGGTCACTTCCCCTGATTGACTTT
>JAZULN010000056.1:0-8593 GCA_045603125.1 Clostridia bacterium
GGCTACAAGACCGACCATGACCCATATGCAAGGGCAACCTCGGCCGGACCTCTTACATCAAAATTTATGACCGAGGTCTTAGAAAAGGAATTTAATTCATTGGATATCCCAATGTTTGATAAACGCCTGGCTATAGAAATCCTAAAAGACGAAGACGGGGTCATTGGACTTTTGGCGTTAAATAAAACCGATAACTCACTTGAGGTTTTCTTCTCGCCAAACATCGTTATGGCAACCGGCGGCCCTGCCGGAATCTATGCCGACAGTGTTTTCCCACTGGGACATACCGGTTCATCAAGTCTTGCGGTATTGACCGGTGCACACCTTCAGAATATGACCGAGTGGCAATACGGCATGGCATCAACTAACCCGAGATGGAATGTGTCGGGGACATATATGCAAGTTTTACCGAGGTTTGTATCGATTGATGATGACGGCACAGAATACGAATTTTTAACCGAATGTTATGATGACTTATATGACGCATTATCGGCGGTATTTTTAAAAGGCTATCAGTGGCCTTTTGACAGCAAAAAAGCGGTAGACGGATCGTCTGTAGTTGACCTTTTAGTATACCGAGAATGTGTGATGCGTGGAAGAAAGGTTTATCTTGACTTTACAAAAAATCCTTTTGGATTAGAAAAAATCGAATTTGAAAAGCTAAGCCCCGAGGCATACGAATACTTAAAGAGTGCCGATGCTTGCTTTGGCACACCAATCGAGCGACTCCTTAAAATGAATACACCCGCCGTGGATCTTTATCAAAGCAAGGGTGTTGACATTAAAAAAGAGTATCTTGAGATTGCGGTATGTGCTCAACATAATAACGGCGGAATTGCGGTAAATTTATGGTGGGAAACATCGGTTAAAGGGTTATTCTCGGTCGGCGAATGTGCCGGAACCCACGGCATTGCCCGCCCCGGCGGAAGTGCCCTAAATGCAGGTCAGGTTGGTTCACTTAGAGCATCACTTTATATATCCGAGTGCGGAAAACAAGTAAATGTTTTAGAAAACCATAAAAAAATTGCCGATAAGGCGGTTAAAATTCACTATGATTTTATAAACAATGCTTCGAAAAACCCTGACAACGCAAAAGACTTTATCATCTCCGGCAGAAGACGTATGAGTAACTCAGGCGGTGCTATAAGAAACCCCGAGGCAATAAAATCAGCAATGGCCGAGATTTCAAATGAACTTAAAAACTTCAACTCCCTCTTTGGTTCAAAAACTCCTGAAAAACTTTATAAACTAAAAGATATGTTAATCATGCAGTATATAACCCTTTTTGCAATGCTTGACTTTTCAAAAACCACCAAAGGAACTCGTGGTTCTGCTCTTTATTCAAATGAAAAAGGTATAAAAAATGAACACCTTGAAGATACCTTTAAATTCATAATGCAAGACTCATCAGAATTTGATATGGTTCAGGAAGTTTACATTGAGGAAAACGAAGTAAAGGGGCTATGGCGTAAGGTTCGACCAATACCTGAAAAAGACGACTTTTTTGAAAACGTTTGGCGAGAATTCAATAAAAATAAAAATATTTATTAAGAAAGAGGATAATATGTTTGGTTTAGTATCTGTTTCCTTCAGAAAATATACACCTGAAGAAATTGTTGCCGAAATGAAAAAATGTGGTTTATCCTATATCGAATGGGGCAGCGACATCCATGCACCCTGTAATGATTTGGATAAACTAAAAAATATAAGAAAACTTTGCGATGAAAACGGTATTATCTGCTCATCTTATGGCACATATTTTAAGATTGGTGTAACTCCTAAAGATGAGATTAAAAATTACATAAATGCCGCAAAAATTCTTGGCACAAACATCTTAAGACTTTGGTGCGGTATAAAGAAAAGTGCCGACTACACTCCCGAAGAAAAAGAAGAACTTTTCAGAGAATGTATAGCACTATCCAAAATTGCAGAAGCCGAAAATGTGGTTTTTTGTATGGAATGTCACCCAAACACCTACACCGAAACCTTAGACGGGGCGGTGGAGTTAATGGATAATGTGAATTCCAAAAACTTCAGGATGTATTGGCAACCAAACCAATTTAAAAGCGATGAAGATAACTTTAAATATGCCGAGACCATAGCAAAATTCACAGAAATAATCCACGTATTTAACTGGACTAAAGACCAGTGGTTGCCACTATCGGGCGGAACTAAAATCTGGAAAAGTTATTTATCATTCTTTGACGGGGCCCAAAAGCTTTTACTGGAGTTTATGCCCGATAACCGCATAGAATCACTAAAATCCGAGTCCGATGCTCTAAAAGTTATCGCGAAAGGAGTGGGAATATGAGAAGTATATTACTATCAAAAAATCAAGACGCTGCCTTTAGAGTTTACTCTGAGAATTTACTAAAAACTCTTAAAAATATTGCATCTCTTGACGATGGGATTTACGACAAGGAAAAAATCATAAAAAACCCTTCAGGCTTTTTAGATGTCCAATACATTTTCTCAACCTGGGGTATGGAGGTTTTCTCGGAGAAGGAAATTAAAGAAATTTTCCCGTCCTTGAAAGCAATATTTTATTCAGCAGGCACAGTTCAAAGTTTTGCAAGACCCTTTTTAAATTGTGGAGTAAAGGTATTTAGTGCCTGGGCTGCAAATGCAGTACCTGTTGCAGAATATAGTGTTTCCCAGATTATTTTGGCAAACAAAGGGTTCTTTTCGTGTTCGGAATTAAAAAGCCATGGAGAAGAAAAAGAATCTTTTGAGGTTTCTAAAAATTACTTTGGAAATTACAACGCTAATATTGGCTTAATTGGTGTGGGAATGATTGGAAAGCTTGTGGCAAAGATGCTTAAAAACTATGACCTAAACGTTTTTGCTTATGACCCGTTTTTACCTCTCGAGATTGCAGAGGATTTAGGAATAACCATGTGTTCCTTAGAGGAAATTTTTGAAAAATGTCATGTTATTTCAAACCATCTTGCCAACAACGAACAGACAAAACACATGTTAAACTATAACTTATTTTCAAAAATGCTCCCCTATTCCACCTTCATAAATACTGGCCGTGGTGCACAGGTTAATGAAGACGATTTGGTGAGAATTTTAACTGAGCGTCCCGACATTACTGCGGTTTTGGATGTTACAGACCCCGAGCCGCCACTTGCGGGTCACAAGTTTTATACCATCAAAAATTGTTTCTTAACTCCTCACATTGCCGGAAGTTCAGGCAAGGAAGTTGAGAGAATGGCAGAATATATGATAGAAGAATTTAGAAATTTCATAAAGGGTGAGCCAACAAACTACGAAGTATCTATTAAAATGTTAGATACAATGGCATAAATTGGGATATTTATATATAAAAAACCACCGGATTTTTTCCGGTGGTTTTTTATGTTATAGGTTTTCCATATCCTTTATATTTTCCAATACTTTTTCTAGCATTTCACGATATTTTTCGCCCTTTGCCTTTTCTTCCTCAATCAGCTTTTGAGGAGCTTTTTGAACAAAGCCCTGGTTATTTAGCTTTCCTTCAACTCTCTTGATTTCACTCTCAAGCTGTGCTTTTTCTTTATTTAATCTTTCGAGTTCCTGAGTCTTATCAACCAATTCATCTAACGGAAGGAAGATTTCTGCACCGGCAACAACAACGTTTACCGCCTTGATATTTAGTCCCTCTTTTGACTCTAATACCTCAACTTCACTGGCAGATGCTAATTTTTCAAAGAACTGCTTACTGTTGTTATAAACATCCAAGTTCTTGGTAACAACAATAACCTTACTCTTTTTAGATGGTGCAACATTCATTGCAGCACGTCTGTTTCTGATACCGCTTACCGCTTCCATAACGGTTTCCATTGTTTCTTCGTCTTTTGGGAAATCAAGCTCTGAAACATATTCCGGGAACTTACTGATCATGATGCTTTCGCCATCATGTGGCAGATGCTGCCAGATTTCTTCTGTTATAAACGGCATAAATGGATGCAATAGCTTCATTGAGTTTGAAAGTACATAGGTTAAGACATACTGTGCAGTCTTACCCGATTCGCTTTCTTTATCGAAAAGTCTTGGTTTTACAAGCTCAATGTACCAGTCACAGAAGTTACTCCACAAGAAGTCATATAGCTTAGATACTGCGATTCCAAGTTCAAAGTTATCAATGTTATTGGTAACTTCCTTAACAAGCTTATTATACTTTGAAAGTATCCACTTATCTTCAAGTTGAAGTTTACTGGTATCCGGCAATTTATTCTCTGTAATATCAAGATTCATCAAGGTAAATCTTGCGGCATTCCATATCTTGTTCGCAAAGTTTCTGTTTGCCTCTACCCTTTCGATATAGAATCTCATATCATTACCCGGAGCATTGCCTGTTGCAAGAGTAAATCTCAAGGCGTCTGCACCGTATTTTTCTACGATTTCCAACGGATCAATACCGTTTCCTAAAGATTTTGACATTTTTCTACCTTGTGAGTCACGCACCAAGCCGTGGATGAATACGTGCTTAAACGGAACTTGACCTGTGTGCTCGATTCCTGAGAACATCATTCTCATAACCCAGAACGGGATAATGTCATAGCCGGTTACAAGAGTAGATGTTGGGTAGAAATACTTCATTTCCTCAGTTTCATCAGGCCAGCCAAGAGTTGAAAATGGCCAGAGGGCTGATGAGAACCATGTATCTAATGTGTCAGGGTCTTGGCGCATAGCTTTTCCGCACTTAGGACAAGTTGCACTTTCTTCCTTAGTTACTACCATCTCACCACATTCATCGCAGTAAAACGCCGGGATTCTGTGTCCCCACCAAAGCTGACGCGAAATACACCAGTCACGGATATTTTCAAGCCAGTGGAAATACACCTTTTCAAAGTGTTCAGGCACAAATACAGTTTCTTTATTCTTAACAGCATCAATGGCAGGCTGAGCTAAAGGCTTCATCTTAACAAACCATTGCTTTGAAATGATAGGTTCAACTGTTGTACCACATCTATAACACTGACCAACGTTATGGCTATGGTCTTCTATCTTAACTAAAAGTCCTAACTCCTCTAAGTCAGCAATCATAGCCTTTCTTGCCTCATAGCGGTCCATTCCTTCATATTTTCCACCAAGGGCGTTGATTGTAGCGTCATCATTTAATACTTTAATCTGCTCTAGGTTATGTCTTAAGCCCACCTCAAAGTCGTTAGGGTCGTGGGCAGGAGTGATCTTTACGCAGCCTGTACCGAACTCTTTATCAACATAGCTGTCGGCAATTACAGGGATTTCTCTGTTTACCAAAGGTAAAATCAAGGTCTTACCAACAAGATGAGTATATCTTTCATCTTCAGGGTTCACTGCAACCGCAGTATCACCCAATAAGGTTTCCGGTCGGGTTGTCGCGATTATTACAAACTCGTCAGAATCCTTTACCGGGTACTTAATGTGCCAGAAATGTCCGGCTTGTTCTTCGTGCTCAACCTCCGCATCAGACAGGGCGGTGATACAGTTAGGGCACCAGTTGATAATTCTTGAACCCTGATAGATTAGCCCCTTATTATAAAGGTTTATAAACACTTCCTTAACCGCCTTTGAACAGCCCTCGTCCATTGTAAAACGGAGTCTGTCCCAATCGCAAGATGAACCAATCTTCTTTAATTGGTTAATGATTCTGTCACCATATAGGTTTTTCCATTCCCAAACACGCTCTAAAAACTTTTCTCTACCCAGGTCATATCTTGTTAACCCTTCGTTTACTCTTAAATTCTCTTCAACCTTAATCTGGGTTGCAATACCCGCGTGGTCTGTTCCCGGCACCCAAAGGGTAGAATATCCTTGCATTCTTTTATATCTTATTAAAATATCCTGCAAGGTTTCGTCAAGGGCGTGACCCATGTGAAGTTGACCTGTTACATTTGGGGGTGGGATAACGATTGTATAAGGTTTTTTGTCCTTATCAACCTCTGCGTGGAAGTATCCGTTATCTGTCCACATTTTATAAAGACGCTCCTCAACCTTACCCGGGTCATATGTCTTTTCAAGATTCTTATTCTCTTCCATTTTTTAAAATCCAATCCTTTCTTTTTTATAGGAAAAATGCAATCACTGCCGAAATCACAGCCAACACCGCTGCCACCGATTTAATCTTCCTGATTTCCTCTTCCCTGTTTTCTCTTTTATTTTGGGCAATCTTTTTTGCTCCGAAATTAACTACCAAAGCCAAAATTGCCACAATAATTGCTAAAATATCCGTAACCATTTTACCACTCCTTATTTAGAGTTCAAAAATCGCCTTTTTAAATCTCTTGGCAACCGGATTTTCACATCTTAAATCCGCCTGACAGATTACATACTTCTTACCTTCATATTCTTTTTCGGCTGCAATCAGCACCGGTTTCCAGTTTCCGTTTTCGTCCATATTACCGCCTGTTAAAATCGGGGTAAAGCCCTGAGCTTCAAAGGTATTATAACAAATTGGGGTTATCATATCCTCCGACTTATCATACCAATAAGAAAAGTCTTTTGGCATAAATTCCGAAACAGCCTTATGTCCGGTCTTTCTTGATGCAAAGTGAACAGGTAACATTCCGCATGGCTTAACCTTCACGGTCTCCCCTGCGATTTCATATTCGCCCGCATCTAACATCTCGATTAGCTCTACCTTTTCGTTCTTTTGGATTTCGCAATCGGAAAATACCTCTACAGTAATTGAGTTATGGGTTATAATCTCGCCCTTTTCATCTGTCAAAATTGCCTTTATAGTATACTTTTCTCTATCTAAAACCTCGGGAGCTATAAACTCGGCATTTCCAACATAAGTTACCTTACAATCTTCAATTTTTGCATCTCCTGTAGTCTTTTTAATAAGCTTTTCGCCCTGATATAGCTCGTAGGTTACCTTGCATCCTGAATTTTCTTTATTGGTATCATTACAGATATAGGTTTCAATGCTTATGTCCTCGCCGGCAAAATAGGTAAATCTATCCGTTCTTAGTGACACCATTATAGGCTCTAGCGAGTTTCTATATGCAAAATATGCCGGCTTCGGATTTCTCTTCCAGTCCATAATAGTCTTCATCCAACCTGATGGCCACGCATCGATAAACAGGTGAATCGCATTTGAAACCATGTTATCGTCACGTCTGAAGGCATCGGTCATGATACTTGTGGCAAAGGCCTGGAATTCGTGGCTTGCCTTTACCCAATCCTTCATATTGTCCTGAGTATCATAGAAGAAATAGTGGAAGTTTCCGGTCTGTGCACGAACTACATTTGACGGGTTAAATGGCTCTTCTATCCATTCCTTAGGATAGCTCTCACACATAACCTCTTCAAAGTCTATACCCTCAGCACCATACTCACCGCATCCGTAATACCAACCCGGGCGGACATTTAACCAATAGCCCTTATGAAGTCTTCCGATGTCGATTCCGTGACCGTTATACCACATAGGATAACAGTGGTTATCAGGCATACTCTCGGTCGGCGGGTCATAGTCGCCGTCAACGTGTTTTATGACTCTATCCGGATTTGTAAATCTAATCATTATATCACAAGCGGTAAAGAACTGCTCGAGTTCCTGTCTTGTTAAATGTCTGTGAGGCTCATTCATTGCATTCGGGAAAGGCTCGTTGATATATGAGAAGACCACATTACATGGATGATTTCTGACTAATCTCTCCGCCTCCTCAACCTGACGTATACCCTCCGAAAACTTTGTTCTTCTCATACATCCAAACAGCGGAAGGTCGGTTTGGGTCATAAGACCTAATCTATCACAATATTCATAGATTTCGTCCTGAACCGGTCTTTGGGTAAGTCTTAAGAAGTTCATGTTACATAGTTTTGCAAGCAAGATATCATCAATTAACTGGTCAATTTTACCGTTCATAACGTCTTGTTGCTCAAAGCCCATTGTGTTTGCACCACGAAGACGGATTTTTCTGCCGTTTAAGTAGAACATTCCCTTTTTCTCTGACTCGGTGTCCTGACAAAAACTTCTCATACCAAACTGACGTGCCGAAAAATCGGTTTTTTCACCGTCAACCAAAACGGCTACCTGAAGTTGGTATAGATATGGTTTTTTAAGTTCCCAAACCTTCGGATTTTCAATTTTTACCGAGATTTTATATATATTCTTGCCGTTTTTCAAAGGCATCGGAATACCTGTTCCTAAGCTATCCTTAACCTGTGCCTCGGTTAAGCTATCACCCATACCAACGGCATGCACAGTCTCGGGAGTATATATCTCATCTTTTATGACTGTTTCTTCAAAGTTCTGACCGAAGATTGAATAGGAAAGCTTAATATCTATTGTCTTATAGGATGCGTTATTTACCTCAACCCAAAGTTCTGCCATATTATCTTCTAACATTGGTCTTACATAAAGGTCGGTTATGTGGATAATTTCTCTTTCTTCAATATAAACATCGTTATATATACCCATACCTGCAGGACAATGATGCCAGCCTTCCGCGGCATCGTCCCAGCCAAGGCCTGTTGCGGCATAAAGCTTGTCGCCTTCAACCTGTTCCTGAGTTGCAAAGGCGTTACCCATATATATGTAATCGTTATATAGTTCAATCTTTAACTTGTTCTTGCCGTCTTTTAAAACGTCAGAGATCAAAAACTCAAATGGAGCAAAGAA
>JAZULN010000057.1:0-4500 GCA_045603125.1 Clostridia bacterium
TCAGCAGGTCCATCAATGTTGCCTGTTGAGGTACTAGAAAAGGCAAAGGCAGAAATGGTTGAATACGGCATGGCAGGTATGTCCGTAATGGAGATGAGTCACCGTTCAAAGGATTATGAAGCAATTATCAATGACGCAGAGGCGTTGGTAAGAGAACTTATGAATGTTCCTGATAATTACAAGGTACTTTTCTTGCAAGGCGGCGGTTCAAGCCAATTTGCAATGATTCCGCTAAATATTGGTAATAAGAACAAAAAGTGTGATATCATTATTACCGGTCAATGGGCAAAAAAAGCAGCAGAGGAAGCAGAAAAATATATCACAGTAAATAGAATTGCATCTTCTGCCGATAAGACATTTAGCTACATTCCAAAGGTATCTAAAGAAGATTTTTCAAAGGATGCAGACTATTTCTACATCTGCTTTAATAATACAATTTACGGCACAAAGTTCAACCAATTACCGGATACCGGAGATGTCCCACTAATTGCTGATATTTCATCAATGGCAATGTCTGAAGTTATCGATGTTAATAAATTTGGTCTTCTATTTGCAGGTGCTCAGAAGAACTTAGGTCCTGCCGGCGTTACATTGGTTATAGTTCGTGAAGATTTGATTGGAAATGCAATGGATATTACTCCAACAATGTTCAATTACGAGATTCATGCTAAAAACGGTTCAATGTATAACACACCACCAACATATGCAATCTACACTCTAAAGCTTGTTCTTGAATGGATCAAGGAAAAGGGAGGAATAGCGGCAATCCAAAAAATAAACGAAGAAAAAGCTGCTATTTTATATGATTTTCTTGATAATTCAAAGCTATTTAAGGGTACAGTTGTTCCGGAAGATCGTTCACTCATGAATGTTCCTTTTATCACAGGCAACGAAGAACTTGACGCAAAGTTTGTTAAGGAAGCAAAAGAAGCAGGTCTTGTTAACTTAAAAGGCCACCGTACAGTAGGCGGTATGAGAGCAAGTATCTATAATGCTATGCCAAAAGACGGTGTTATTGCATTAGTAGAATTTATGAAGAAATTCGAAGCAGAGAATTTATAAAGGAGATTTTAATATGTACGACATATTGACTTTAAATAAAATTGCAAGTTGCGGATTAGACCAACTTAAAAAAGATAAATATAACATTACCGACGATGCTACAAAAAATGCAGACGGCATAATTTTAAGAAGATTTGCAATGCATGATATGGAATTACCCGAAAAGCTTTTGGCAGTTGCAAGAGCAGGAGCCGGCACAAACAATATTCCAATCGACAAATGTTCAGAAAAGGGTATTGTTGTATTTAACACTCCCGGTGCTAACGCCAACGCCGTTAAAGAATTGGTTATTGCTGGTCTTTTTATGGCATCAAGAAAAATTACAGAAGGTATTTCCTGGGCAAATACACTAACCGGCGATGATGTTGCAAAGCAGGTAGAAAAGGGCAAGTCAAACTTTGCAGGTCAGGAAATCCAAGGAAAAACTTTGGGTGTAATTGGCTTGGGAGCTATTGGTGTTTTAGTTGCAAACGCTGCTCGTCACTTAGGGATGAACGTTATAGGATACGACCCATATTTATCCGTAGATTATGCTTTGAAACTATCAAGTCACATCAAAAAAGCAAAGGACATTAAAGAGATTTACGAGGAATCAGATTATATCACAATCCACGTTCCGCTAACTCCTGACACTAAAAACCTTGTAAATAGGGACACTATTTCGCAAATGAAGGATAACGTTCGAGTTCTTAATTTTGCAAGAGGCGAGCTTGTAAATAACGATGATATTAAGGCTGCAATAGCATCAGGAAAAGTAGCATCATATGTTGTAGATTTCCCAAATGCTGAAACTGTAAATCAACCGGGAATTGTTGCAATCCCGCACCTTGGAGCGTCTACCGAGGAATCTGAAGATAACTGTGCTGTAATGGCAGCTCACGAGCTTGCAGATTACCTCGAAAACGGCAACATCCTAAATTCTGTAAACTTCCCGAACTGTACACTACCGGTTGAAGGACAGGGAAGAATAGCAATTATCCATAAGAACGTGCCTAATATGATTACACAATTTACAAAGGTATTTTCTGATGAAAACATAAATATTTCTGGTATGGTTAATTCGAGTAAAAAGGATAATGCATATACACTTCTAAATACAGACGATATTATAACCAACGATTTAATTGATAAATTAAAAGCAATCGATGGAGTTATCAGAATCAGAGTTATAAAATAAGTAATAATAATTTAAATATAAAAAATCCGAAACTATAAATTATAGTTTCGGATTTTTTTGTCGAAAACCGGGAAAGATAGAAATACATTTAAGTTAGATAAATTACTCTTTATTAAACTTGGATAAATATTTTTTGTTGGATTTTAGATTTTTATAAAAAAACAACTCTATCTTTGAATATTTCCCGTATATCATTTAATAGTAGCTTATTTTCAAACTTATCTATTCCAATAAAGCAAATTTCTTTTGGCGCTATATTTAAAATGATATCCAGTAATGTATCATCATATTTTTTTATAAAACATATTATTTCTTCTTTTTTATTATAAATCATGTAATTATCGTCATTTACAATTATTGTAATCTTATCGTATATCGATTCGGAATTTTCTGTTAAATCTGACAGACATTCTAAAAGCTTACCATACTCATTTTTAGCTAAATATTCGTCTATTGATTGCTCAATTACATCCCATAGTCTTTTTAACCTGAAAATGATAAAGCCTTCAATATTTATCTCTTCATTGTCCTCCAGATAAATCCTAAGACATTTACATATATATTTTCCTACATTTTCATCTAAAAATTTAAAAAACTCTTCCTTAAACGTTTGTTCGATTATTTCTCCATTTAATAACAGGATAAACTTATATATCGGTTTTATCCTGTTAATTATAATTTTCTCTATGTTCTTTATTGCAAAATCTTTCTTTATATCTGATGATATATCTATGGTTTTAGTGTTTTTTAAATACCTGACCGTTAAAGTCATATCCATATAAAAACCTACCTTTTATTTAAAAAAGACCAATAATTGTGCCTACATCTTCCAAAGCTCCTTGGTTTAAACTTATAATACTTACGTTATATTTATCCAAAAAACTTAAAATCTCCTCATGGTTTTTATGAAGCTTTATATCACCGTTGACTGCTAAAAGATTTTTGGAAAGTTTTCCGGTTGTGCCGCCAAAAAATCCATGTGATACGCCCTTTAAATTTATTGAACTGTCATCTACAAATAAAACGTCAATTCCAAAATTGTCGCAATTTTTAGCAATTCCCATATCAGATGTAATCAAGGCATTTTCAGAAACCACACAAACCGAGCATTTTGAATAACCCTGATTTACATTTATCTTTATAAGTTCTTCTGAATTTTCAAGAATTATTGGGTCTGTATACTTAAAATTATGAATTAAAAAATTGCCGACTCTTGCTGCATTATAAGAGATATCTTCAGGATATTTTGAGCTCAATCGACTCTTCCCTATTAAAATTTCAATTCCCGGAATTATTCTAAAGTGTTCTTCATTTTCAGGTGAAACTACAAATTTACTGTCCCCTAAATGATAAAAAACAACATCAGGATGACCCCAAATTGCCTCATATAAACCGTCAGTACTTTTTGTAGTATATACTTTAATTCCTAAACTATTCAGGGTTTTAATCGAGTCGCTATTAATTCTATAATCAACCAAAACGGCACGTACCATTTCGTCGGGTAAATTAGGTGTTTTTATATATTTTTCCATGGCATAATTTACATAATATTATTATGGTTAACTATTTAGATAATCTAATGTGCTTTGAACCAAAATCTCAACACCGATTTCCAATGCATCTTCATTGGCGATGAATTTCGGACTGTGAATCGGATGATTTTCGCCTTCATTTCCAACTCCTAATCTAAAATATGAAGACGGAACTAACCTTGCAAAGTACGAAAAATCGTCCCCGCACATAGACGAATGTTCTAAATATGTTATTCCTTTAATTTTTTCTATTTTTTTCGTAGCCTTTATAACAATTTCGTTAGTAATTCTAGAATTTATTGTGGGTGGATAACTGAAATTAAATGTGAAATTATACGTAGCACCGTATTTTTTACATATGCTATCTACTAATTCCGTTAATTCAGTTTTTAATTTCTGGCGAATTTCTTCGCTAAGGCTTCTTGCTGTGCCTAAAATCTTAACTTTGTCGGGAATTACATTGTAACACGTACCGCCCAGGAACTCGCAAACACTAACAATCGATGAGTCCTTTCTTTTATATTCCTGATTATTATTGATTTTTTCGACAATTTCTGCACCAACTGTAATTGGATTTATGCACTCTTCAGGTGTTGCACCGTGTCCGCCTTTTCCGATTATTTCTATCTCAAAGTCATCGGGCGATGCCATTATAGTGCCATCTTTTATCTGAATTTTGCCACAATCCTCCAAAGGCTCAACATGTATAGCAAAGCAAGCATCAACCTT
>JAZULN010000058.1:0-5842 GCA_045603125.1 Clostridia bacterium
TCGATAAACCTATCGACACGCTGGCAGAGTTCGAAAAAGGAAGGTAAATTCTTCAAACAAGTACTCGTAGGCGTACGTTGGTACTCCAGAGGGCTTGTTCGAAGAAAACAAGCAAGCCCCTGAAAACATTAGGTTTTCAGGGGTTAATACATTTTCTAAACATAAATTTGTCTATTTTAGAATGGTTCGTCAGAAATCGCAAAACCCTACAAAATATTAAATTTATAACTTTGCTTGTGGTTGACCGACTTTTTCGACAGTCTGAACAGTCGCATATGCGACTGTTTTTATTATTAAATTAGAGACTCTAAAAGCTTCTTTGCGCTCATTATATCTTTAATCTGCTTTTCACCCGAAATCTCACGCTCGATTGTAAGAGCACCTTTGTACCCTACCTTTTTTAGCTTCTTAATAAATTCAGGGAAATTAACATCTCCCTCACCCAAAGGATATTCCTTACCAAGGTCTCTGCCATTTGTCGGGTATTTACCATCTTTTGCATGAACTCCTCTTACATATTTTCCGATTATATCAAGAGAATCCACAGGATTTGCCTTGCCGTATAAGATAAAGTTTGCAGGGTCAAGATTTACACCGAGATTTCCCGTTCCAACCTCTTCAATGGTTCTCAAAAGTGTTACCGGTGTTTCCTGTCCCGTTTCAAACAAGAAATACTGATCGTTTTGTTTACAGTATTCAGCAACATCTTTTATTGCAGATACAACTTCAAAAAATTCGGTTGAACATGGATTTTCCGGCAAAAATCCTGCATGGGTTACAACGTCTTTTACCCCGATTTTCTTCGCAAAGTCACTTCCTAACTTAAGGCTTTTTATTCTTGAAAATCTATATTCTCTCGGAACGATTCCAAGGGTCAACGGCCCTTCATAGAAGTTCCAGATGGCTCTTCCTTCCCAGCCACACCATAGGGCTGTAATCTTTATACCATATTTTTTTTGTGCTTCCATTACCTTCTCGGCAACCTCGTCGGTTTTTAAATTATCTTCCCATATATTTAACTGACAAGTCTTTATTCCAAGCTCAGATAGTTTTTCAAATCTTTCAAAAATATCCACGCCTTCTTTTAGTCTTATAATTACACCTATTTCCATTTTATTTCTCCTTCTTTATGTAATATACTATAATTATACCACTAATAGAAAATAAATCAATACTTATTGACATTTTAAGCATAAAAAACAGAGGCTTTCGCCTCTGCTTTTTTATTAGAAATCAAATCCTTCGTAGTTATTTAAGTCCTTTAAAACATTAACTGTTCTATCTAATTTCGGACCAAGGTTAGGTAGGTTTTCACCACCGCCATCAGCAATTAAGATACATCTTGAATATGTTGAGTCATATTGATATAACTTTCCTAACTGATTACATACCTGCTCTAATGAAACAGCAGAAATACCGTTAACGTCCTTAACCGGAACTGTAGCAACAGATCCGTCAACGCTTACTGTGTAGTTTCCATTTGCAACTGTTCCAGTCACTCCGAAAATTGCGTCAACTGTTGATACACTTACATTAACATCGGTTCCTGAAACCTCTTGTGGTGCCATATCTAACTTCTTAGCACCTTGGGCTGTAAAGAGCACTGTACTGTCAGGATTTAGAATTCTGATATTTTGATAAATTCCTGAATATAGGTTATAAATACCCTTTGCCGCACTCTTTAGCATTTCAAACTTAGTCTTTTCAAAGCTTTCCGAGTCGGTTGGAACATTCTCTGATGCATATATTGTAATCTTATTGTCACCATAGAATGCCTGAAGTGCTAACGCACCGTCAGCGGTGATATTAACATCTCCTAAATCCGGGAAGTTGAAGATAACCTCTCCGTCGATTTCAAGATATGCAACATTTACATAACCAAAGTCAAGTCTACCAAACTTCACGCTATGACGCTTACCGTCACAGAAGTTCTTTTTATCATAAGTTGCCAAAAGTTGATTTGTAGACCCGTTTGCTCTTTGAAGCTCTACCAAGCCCTTCTTAAAGATAATATGGAAACCTGTATTCTTACCTTGATATGTATGCAAACCGTAGTTCACATTGTTACCAATGGCAAGCCAGTGACCATCTTCCACACCGTCAATCTGAAGATCGAAGCACATAAGGGTTCTACCGGTTGTAAGCTTCATAGCATCAGTTCCTGCAAAGAAGTTTCCATTCTCAGGTGCTTGAAGGACTACCTTATTACCTTCTTTTAACTCGGTAAGACCGGTCCAGTTTTTCTCGGTCATGTATCTTCCAACATCCAAGAATCCCGGATTTAAGTTGTCTTTATTATTATATAGGTCTAAGATAACCGATCTATAATAGTCAACTTTATCAACCGAGGTAAGAGCACGAGGAGCTTTGATTGTGATGAATTCAAGTAGGTTTAGGTAAGCTGTAAGCTTTTTCTTAACGCCCATCTTATATTCACCGGCAAGCTCACTTTCATTTGTACTGTCTAATCCGTTTCTTACTTCATTTAACGCCTTTACAAGAGGAGTTTTATCAGGGTTATTGTAGATAGCGGTTGAGAATACGCTAATTCCTCCAATATTTTCCCATTCATTTCCGAACTCTCTTGAATTATTTACAGCATAAACCTTCCAATAATAAATCTTATTTGGGTTTAAAGTTGTGATATTCTGAGTTGAGTTATAAACAATCTCGTCAACTACAATATTCTTAAACTCAGCATCCTCTGCAACAATAAGTTTATATTTATCAGCACCGAATGCCTTCTGCCATGCAAATCTTACTTCAGCGGCATTTACTGCCTTTTGGCCGTTTTGCGGATATGTTAAGTAGAATGGTGAATGCTCACTATCAAACTTCATATCTCTTTGTAAGCCGATTGTATCAATATCGAAGTTTGCTTCACTAAGAAGCTCAGGATTTTCGATTGCATAAATACTATCTGCCTTTAAGCGGTAGTCCTGATTTTCAGGGTCTACGAACATATCATATCCTGTCGCTTCAACGTTTCTCTCTACTGTTGCATACTTGGCATCTTGTTCTGAAACCTTATACATTTCAAGGTTAGTAGCGAAGTTATCTACAGCATCTGTAAAGTGTTTAGGGTTCACTCTATCAATAATATGTTTTTTAAGCTCCGGATATCTTGAGAAGAATAAATCCTTATCAGGGATATCTGCCAAAGCCTTTTCAAAATCACTTTCATAGAATGATAAGTAGTTACTTACTGCTGATTCTCTGTTTGCATTCGCAATCAGGTTAAACGGATATCTAACATCGACAAAAGTATTATACTTAAGATCGATTGCCCCAGCATGGTTTGAGTTAATACCGGTCTTCATGTTAACAAGGATATTATGGTGGTCATAGTTTCCTTCCTGACCGTCGTCGTTATAGATACCAAGTGTTGCGTTATATACCATTGTTTGAATTGACTTTAGGTCGTGGATATAGTTATAACTTACGTCCCAACCTCTCCAGATTGCGTGCATACCGCCGTAAACGGCACCGGCATCGTCGTTTTCTCTTAAGATATCGTGGATTTCGTTATGGTTTACTCGAAGTTCCGAGCCTGCCATTCTGATTGCCTGATGCGGGTTATTTGAGAATAAGCAATTCTTAACCTCATCGCCGCAGCCTGCAAGCCATATTGAATCCCAGAAGGAACGATTTGAAACTCTGTGGAAGAAACAGTCTTCAATAACGTTATTAGATGGCGTTATTGTATCAACGTCACCACCACCTACAAGACGAATAGCAGATGCACCGGTATTTACGAAGTCACAGCCCTTAATGTTTACATTGTATGAGCCGTTCTTTCTTGTCTTCTGCCAGTGTGAACCTTCAGAGAGTGCCGGTGTTGAACCGTTTATATAGATACCACGGGTACCGACATCAATAAATCTACAGTTATAAAAGTCAACGTTATCGATATCTATTAGATATACAGCAGAACTTCTTGTCTGAGAAAACTCAATTCCTTCAAAATAGACGTTATCTACTTCCGCACCATTGATAATTTTTGTACCAACGCTCATTTCAAGAGTTGAATCAGAGATATACTTTGGTGGGAAGAAATAAAGCATTGCGTTATTTTGGTCAAGATAGAATTCACCCGGAATATCCATTTCTTCCAATATGTTATATACTCTCCATCTCTTTGAATAGTAACCCTTCATTTCAACGCCGGCATTCGGTACAACTGTTATTGTTTTTTTGTCTGCATTTACCTCAGAAAGACTATGTCTACAAACAGAATAGTCGTATGTGTAAAAGGATTGTAGCCATGCATTACTAATATCTGTCCAGTTATCGATATTGTTTTCTTTAATTTGGATTGTTCTGTCGTCTATTGTCTTTTCCCAGTATGCATATCCACGGTCATTCGGAAATGATGCAAACATTTGCTCTTCCCCGTCGAAGTAAATATAGTTCATTTCTTCGTCGTTAGATTGATCCATTCCGTACATACCGCAAACATAAGGTTCAAATAATTTATCCTTTGGATAGCCTTGTGCTGCCAAGTCAAGCTTGAAAACCTTATCTTCAATGTCATCCTTGATTCTTGCCAAGGTTGCCTCGTCGGTTATACGCTCTGCCTTTGACATATCAAGAGGAACTGAAGCTTTAAAATATACCTTTTCCCCTTCATATGCTTTATATACAACAGGATTTTCCTTTGTACCTGAATCCTCAGCACCAAAGTGCATTGGTGTTAGGAATCTATAGTGTCCGCCTCTTATGATAATCTCGACCTTGGTTGTAGATTTATCAATACCTTGTGCTCTTTTCTTTGCTTCTTCAATAGTTTTAACCGGTGAATCAATGTTACCTTCAGCTCCGTCATTACCGTCAGCATCCGATACATAAATTCTTACAATATCACCGCTTGGTGCACTTGTAATAAGGTTGTCAACCGCATCAGCATTCTCGGCGAATGCTGATACGTTTGAAAATATAGTAGCTAAAATAAGTAATAGGGTGATTATTTTTTTCAAAGTCGACACCTCCCTTATTTATTTCTATAAACAACTGCTGCAAGTTTACCGCCCTTATATGCGGATAAAACTATCATTTCGTCGTAGCCGGTCTTTGAATCTTCATATGAGATTACGTCATCTAAAGTTCCAACCCAACCTGTCATTTTACCTGATGCTCCCTTTTCAATAAACAATACTCTATAGCTTGCTGTTACAGGGAAACCGAATAGTCTTGAATAACCTTCATAAGATGCGAAGTCTGTGCTTGCAGGCTTTGCACCAAGTGAAAGCTCAACATCATTTTTGGCGTCAATATTCTTATGGTATTTACCAAGAAGTCTTAGGTTAGAAGAATCTGCCTTTATAACATAACCGAATGTCGCACATGCTTCAATACCCCATGGCTCAAATACTTGTTGTAAACCATCGTTCTTGTGACCATCATCATCGATTTCATAGTCGAAGTTCATTGCAATTGTTGCAATATCGCCGTTTGAATCTAAAGAATAACGGAAGATATCACCAACGCCAATTTCGTCTACAACACGAGGACCGATGTTACCTACAGTACTGTTAACTTTCTTTGCAGAATTAGCACCGGAAACATCACCTGTTCCATTTATATAAATTTCTGTTGTGGTTGATGTATCAATTTCTGTTGCATATCTCTTCTGACCGATGATGATTGCATCATCAGATAACGGAAGCTCTGCATATGTTACAGACTTTTCATTAATCTTATAACCTTGTAAGATATTTCTTGGTTCATCGTCTGCAGACAAACCTTGAGTCATACCTGTAACAACAAAAACTTGTCTGATATTGATGCTACCTGTCTTCTTTGCTTCTTCTCTTGCAATGATTACATCAGGAACTGATGAGTT
>JAZULN010000059.1:0-15051 GCA_045603125.1 Clostridia bacterium
CAATAATACGCACACTACAATATGTAGCACAGTAAATAGATTTGTCATCTTTTTATACCCTCCTATACGAAATATCAAAAAACATACAATGATATTATACCATAAAAATTTCAATTTACAAGAGATTTTTTAAAATTTTTAAAAAAATTAGAAAATTTTTAAATTTAGGGTGTACTATCGCAAAATTATTTGGTATAATATATATGATAATATAGGTAAGATTTGTGGAGTTTTTTATGGAAACAAATGAGATAAAAAAAGAACGGGTAATTTTAGCCGGGGTTCACACCGGAAGACTTGATTATTTAGAAGACACAACCGATGAATCCATCGAGGAATTATCGGGGTTATGTGAGACTGCCGGCGCGGAAGTTGTCGGGGTTATGGTCCAGAATAAAGCCCAGCTTGAGAGCGGCACATATATGGGCGAGGGAAAGCTTTTAGAACTTTCAGAAATGGTAAATAATATGGATATAGACTGCGTCGTTTTTGACGATGAGTTGTCGCCTGTACAGTTAAAAAATATAAGCGATATTTTAAAGGTCAAGGTTTTAGACCGTTCCATGATGATTCTCGATATATTTGCAATGCGTGCTAAAAGCGGCGAGGGTAAACTGCAAGTCGAACTTGCTCAGCTAAAATACCGCCTTCCAAGACTTCGTGGTATGGGTACTGTTATGAGTAGAACCGGTGCCGGAATTGGAACGAGAGGTCCCGGTGAAACAAAGCTTGAGACCGACAGACGCCATATCCATAAAAGGATATCGGCACTCCAGGGTGAACTAAAGGAGCTAAGAAAACACCGGGAACTATTAAGAACCCGGCGTAAAAAGGACAATGTGATAACTGCCGCCTTTGTAGGTTACACCAATGCGGGGAAATCGTCACTATTAAATATGCTGACCGATGCCGGGGTTTTAGCCGAGGATAAGCTTTTTGCGACTCTTGACACAACCTCTCGTGCCATTACTTTAGAAGATAACCGCACAGTTTTATTGATAGATACTGTAGGCTTTATAAGAAAGCTTCCGCATCACCTGGTGGAGGCCTTTAAATCCACCCTTGAGGAGGCGGCACTTGCCGATGTTTTAATACATGTTACCGATGTTTCAAACCCTGATTATGAGAGTCATATGAAGGTGGTGGAAAGTGTTTTATCGGACATTGGTGCTACGGGAAAGCCGGTTATTAACCTATTTAACAAGGTGGATTTAGCAGATGGTGAAATACCCAGCGAAAAGGGTGTATTTATCTCGGCAAAGACGGGCGAGGGTCGGGATAAATTTTTAGAAACTCTAGCAGAGGTATGCCCCGGTAAAAAACAAAAAATTACGGTTTTAATTCCTTATCAAAAAGGCGATATTGTAAGTAATCTCCACGAAACTCAAAAGGTTTTGGAGGAGGAATTTACCGAGACGGGTACAAGAATAACCCTTTTATCAGATTCTATCACCTATAACAGTTTAAGAGATTATCTGGAGGAGTGAGTAAAATTTCCAACAAAGTCACATATAAAACGGTTTTAAAACATTCAGAAAGCCTTTTAATTGAGAAAAAATCTAAGTTCATATCAAATGTTATGCCGGTCAAAAGCGAGGAGGAAGCCCTTGAATTTTTGCAGGAAATCAAGAAAAAATATGCCGATGCTACCCATAACGTTTATGCATATATCATAGACGAAAATAACATCTTCCGCTATTCCGATGACGGGGAGCCGGGGGGGACTGCCGGGATGCCGGTTTTAGACACCATAAGAAAAGAGGGACTTGTGGACGTAATCGTTGTGGTTACCCGGTATTTTGGCGGAACGCTTTTGGGGACAGGCGGCCTTGTCCACGCTTACGGTGCCAGTGCAAAACAAGGGCTCGTCGAGTCGGAGATTGTTACAAAAACACTTTGTAATATCGTGGATTTTAAGGTGGACTATACATTGGTAGGCAAGGTTCAGTATTATATTCAAACAAACAATTACATCTTGGAAGATACTATTTATGATAACGAAGTGACATTTAAGATATGCTCAAAGATTGAAAATACCGAGAAGCTCATTGCTGATATGATAGACCTTACAAATGGCAGGGTTACCTATGAAATATCGGATGAGCCAAAATACATAGATGTTAAATAAAGAAAGGATGAGGGACATGAAAAATATTTTAGCAATATTTATGAGTATTTTGGTTTTGGCTCTTTCAGGATGCGGAAAAACCACCGAGCCAGCCAATAATCCGCAGTCCGCTCCGACGGAAAGCGGAGAAAAGGAAGCAATAAAGCACAAAATCGGTGATGATGTGGATACCGAAGGATGCAGCGAGGTAGGCAAGTTCTCATACGATTTTGACGGCGACGGCGAGGAGGATTTATTAAAGCTTTTCACCTCAGCTGAGATTGTAGATGGTGAGCTTTGGGTCGATGACAGAAACAGATGGATTGTTACTGTTGAAACTATAGAAGGGACATATAAACTCTATGATAGCTACATCCAATTAGGAGATGTTGAGGTAGAGGTCGGCGAGTTTTATAATGAAGACATCGACCGGGCAGTAATTATGACCATTACATCAAATGCGGGTAAATCTATAACACATTTTATATACCATGACGATGTGTTCGTAGAAGAAACCGTTTATTCAACAGACTATTATTCCCAAAACGGAGTAAGTATTTTTAAAACTGAAAGATAAGGAGAGAAAGATATGGCAACAAATTTTACAAAAGCGGATTTTGAAAAGGTAGTTATGGAAGGTTCAGGCGTCGTATTGGTGGATTTTTGGGCATCATGGTGCGGACCCTGCAGAATGGTAGGGCCGATTATCGACCAGTTGGCAGAGGAATACGAAGGTAAGGTTACAGTAGGAAAGGTAAACGTTGATGAGGAAGGCTCACTGGCATCCGAGTTTGCCGTTGTGTCAATCCCGACCATTATAATCTTCAAAGACGGAAAACAGGTGGAAAAGCTTGTGGGAGTCAGAAGTTTTGATGATTTCTGTGACGTTTTAGACAGGTATGTATAAAAAAATTATAAAAGATGCTCTGATAAAAGCAGGTGCAACTGATGTTGGATTTTTAGCCGCGAGAAAATTTTTGGAACTTAGCGGCAAGGTCACCGACAGCACCTGCTTTTCGGACGTGGATGAGGAAAAGCGGATAAATCCATTTTTAATAATGGAGTCTGCAAAAACCATTATTACATATGTGGTTTCATATAAATCTGATATAGTTGGGAATATTTCGTCTTATGCATATGGCCGGGACTATCACTTGGTTTTAAAGGAAATCGGAAAAGCCGGGATAGAAATTCTAAAAAATCGCGGCTATTTGGGAGTTTCTTTTTCCGATACCGGGGATTTGCCCGAACGATATTTAGCATATCTTTCGGGGCTTGGTGTGATTGGTAAAAATCATTCGCTGATTCATCCGAAGTTTGGAAGTTTTGTTTTTATCGGGTATATCATAACCGATGGCGAATTTGAGGCAGATACACCGGTTTTGGGAACTTGCATGGAGTGTGGTAAATGTCTTGAATCCTGCCCGACAGATGCACTCTTAACGGGTGATTTTAAAAAGTGTCTTTCCTTTATCACTCAAAAAAAGGGGGAGCTATCGGAAAAAGAAGAAAACCTCATAAAGAAGACGGGCTTTATTTGGGGATGCGATATATGTCAGCGTGTATGCCCCCATAATGAATCCTCGCCCGAAGCTGAAAATGTGAATTTTACCAAAGATTTAATCACAAAACTAAATATCCCCGAGGACATCTCAAATCGGGAATTTCGGGAAAATTTCGGTGACCGGGCATTCTCGTGGCGGGGTAAAAATGTGTTAATCAGAAACCAAAGGATAGTGAATAAATGAATTTTTATGCAAATTATTGTATAATATGACCTATTTACATCCTATTATATAAATAAAAATGAATAATTATGAGAAAATATAAATAATTCTTGCATTTTTATGCAATTTGGTGTAAAATAGTAAAATAATATAAAAAAGGACAGATGAAAATGGTTGAAGAAATTAAAAAACTCGATAAAGAATATTATATGAACACCTTTGGGGATAGACTTCCCGTTGCATTTTCGGAAGGAAAAGGGATGGTTCTAACCTCGACAGAGGGCGAAAAATACTATGACTTTTTGGGTGGAATTGCGGTAAATGCCCTAGGACACTCCCACCCAAAGCTTGTTTCGGCGCTAAAGAATCAGGTGGAAAAGCTTTTACATACATCGAGTCTTTATTACATAGAAAACCAGGCAAGGCTTGCAAAAAAAATTGTTGAGCACTCATCGGCAGATAAGGTGTTTTTCTGCTCAACAGGTGCTGAGGCAAACGAAGGTGCATTTAAGCTTGCAAAAATATATTTTTATAAAAAGGGTATAGAAAAATACGAGATTATAACCCTTGATAAATCCTTCCACGGAAGGACTCTTGCAACCGTTGCGGCAACGGGTCAGGAAAAATACCAAAAGCCATATAGACCGCTCACTCCCGGATTTATTCAGGTAGAGCCGAATAACTTTGAGGCGATTGAGAGTGCCGTAACCGATAAAACTGCCGCGATTATGATAGAGCTTATTCAGGGCGAGAGCGGAGTTCACCCAATGAACAAGGAGTATGTTGAAAAGTTAAGAAAGCTTTGCGATGAAAAAGACATACTTTTGATTTTCGACGAGGTCCAGACCGGAATGGGAAGATGCGGTGAGTATTTCTGCCACCAGCTTTATGGCGTAGAGCCTGATATTTTCACTATGGCAAAGGCTTTAGGCGGTGGAGTTCCAATCGGTGCGATTGGTGCAAAAGAAGAGGTGGCAAGTGCCTTCTCACCGGGAGACCACGGCACAACCTTTGGCGGAAACCCGTTAGCAACAAGAGCAGGTTTGGCGGTTTTTGATATATTCGAAGAAGAAGAGTTAGTCAAAAACTCAAAGGATATGGGGATATATTTTAAGGAAAAGCTATCAAATCTAATGGAAGAATTCCCCGAAAAAATTCTCGATGTCAGAGGCGAGGGGCTGTTGGTTGGAATAGAGCTTTCGGAAGAAATTTCAAAGGATACATTTAAAAAACTCTTTGACGAAAAGTTCTTGACAAGTCTTTGTGGAAACACCTTGCGACTAGCACCGCCTTTGATAATTGGCAAGGCAGAAATTGACTTATTTTTAGATGCACTCAAAAAGATACTGGCGAAAGGATAATAAAAATGAAGGATTTTATAAGCTTACACGATTTAACCAAAGAGGAGATTACCTCTCTATTGGAGTTAGCACTAAAATTAAAAGACGAGCAGAAAAAGGGAATAGCCCACCCTATCCTAAAGGGTAAGACCCTGGGTATGATTTTTACAAAATCATCTACCAGAACAAGAGTTTCCTTTGAGGTGGGTATGACTCAGCTCGGCGGATATCCGTTATTTTTATCATCAAATGATATACAGCTGGGAAGAGGCGAAACAATCTACGATACCGCAAAGGTTTTGGAAAGATACCTAGACGGCATAATGATTAGAACCTTTGCACATTCCGATGTTTTGGAGTTGGCAGAACATGCGGATATTCCGGTAATAAACGCATTAACCGACCTTTTGCATCCATGTCAGGTTCTGGCAGATTTGCAGACAATATATGAGCATAAGGGAAAGCTGGAGGGCTTAAAGTTTGCGTATGTTGGCGATGGAAATAATATGGCAAATTCTATCATGTATGGATGCTCTAAAATGGGGATCGACTGTAGAATTGCAAGCCCGGAAGGCTACACCCCAGACCCTGAGGTAACAGAAAATGCAAAAGCTGATGCTAAGAAAAGTGGTGCTGAACTTTTAATCACAAACGATCCGGTAGAAGCTGTAAAAGATGCAGATATTATCTATTCAGACACATGGGTAAGCATGGGTCAGGAAGCCGAAAAGGCAGAGAGAATAAAGATATTTATGCCGTATCAGGTAGATGGAAAGTTATTTTCCCATGCAAAAGACGACTGCGTATTTATGCACTGCCTACCTGCATACAGAGGCTATGAGGTAACCCCTGAGGTCATAGACGGTAAAAATTCTATTATATTTGACGAAGCAGAAAATCGCCTTCACGCACAAAAAGCGATAATGGCGACTTTAATGGGTTAAGGAGGTCAAAAAATGCCAGAATTCAGTTCACTATTCGAGGTGCGTCTTGCTACATACGACGATATCCCCGATATTATTGACATAACAAGAGAGGCGTTCTTTAAATATAGGGAGCTTGCCGGAGTCGAAAAGATTGCGGCACTTGACGAATCCTATGAAGATGTTAAAAAGGACATCGACGAAAAGATCGTTTTGATTGCATTTTCTGATAACGTGCCGGTTGGAAGTGTGAGAGTAGAGGTTTTTGACGACCACACAGCATATCTTAGCCGATTCGGTGTAAAACTCACATCCCAGAATAACGGTATCGGAAAATCTATTATGAACCTTGTTGACCGGATTATGGTCAAAAAGGGAGTAAAGACGATATCTCTTCATACCGGTGCAAAGATTACGTCGTTAATAAGGTTTTACTACGGCAGAGGTTTTTACATTGACTCAACTGATAAGTCAAGAGGTTATGTAAGAGCACACTTAATTAAGAATTATTAAATTTCAGGAGGACGAATTTATGATAAAGGCAGCGATTTTGGGGGCAACAGGTTATGCAGGCATAGAGCTTGTAAGACTTTTGTCAAACCACCCGGAGGTTTCTATTGAGATTTTGGGCTCAAAGAGCTTTGAGGGTCAAAAGATTAGCGATGTATATCAAAACTTCAATCACATTTTAGAAAAGGAATGTGAAGAGGTAGATTTAAATAAAGTAAAGGAATGTGACGTGGCGTTTACTGCCCTTCCTCACGGTGCGTCAAAAGAGGTAATCCCGAAACTTTTAGAGCAGGGGGTTAAGGTTATCGACTTAAGCGGTGACTACCGTTATGATGACGTTAAGGTTTATGAAGAATGGTACGGCGAGCCTCACTCATCACCTGAGCTTTTGGCTGAGTCGGTTTACGGACTATGTGAACTTCACCGTGAAAAAATCAAGTCGGCTCGCCTGATTGGAAACCCCGGTTGCTACACCACCTGCTCAATTTTGGGGGCAGCACCTTTGCTTGCAAGTAAAATCGGGGACACTAAAAACATTATAATTGATGCAAAGTCGGGTGTAACCGGTGCCGGAAGAAGCTTGGGTTTACCTGTACATTTTTGTGAATGTACAGAAAATTCAAAGGCATATAAGATTGCAACCCACCGCCACACATCGGAAATTGAGCAGGAGCTTTCAAACATTGCCGGCGAAAAGCTGATGCTATCCTTCACTCCGCACCTGATTCCGCAAAAGCGTGGAATTTTATCGACAATTTACATAAACTTAAATAAGGATATCACAACCGAGGAGCTAACAGAGCTTTATAAGGATTACTATAAAGACGAATTTTTCGTGCGTGTTAAGGATGCGGGGAAATTACCTGAAACAAAGCATGTTGCGGGCAGTAACTTTGTGGATATCGGTGTTACAGTTGATAAAAGACTAAAGCGTGCTGTGGTTGTTAGTGTCATTGATAATATCGTAAAGGGTGCTGCCGGCCAGGCGGTTCAGAATATGAATATAATCTTTGGTCTTGACGAAAAAACAGGCTTAAAGAACGCTGGTTTTTATCTATAAAAATTTTAAGATAACTCAGACGCGACGTCCGGGAGGCCGTCCCCTACATCTTTACAATATTATATATATCTGATTTTAAGGAGAAGAAAATGGAAGAACTTATAAAGAAGGCGGGTATTTTAATTGAGGCTCTCCCATACATACAAAAATTTGCAGGCTCAACTGTCGTTATAAAATACGGCGGAAATGCCATGATTAACGAGACCTTAAAGAACTCGGTTATGGAAGATATTATACTCTTAAAGTTTATCGGCCTAAACCCAATCGTTGTTCACGGCGGCGGCCCTGACATTTCAAAGGCTTTGGCTGATAATAACATAAAAAGTGAGTTTGTAAACGGGCTTCGTGTAACCGATGCCGACACCATGCGTATTGCACAGATGGTTTTGGTTGGTAAGACCAATAAGGAAATCGTGTCGATGCTAAACTGCAAGGGCGGCAAGGCGATTGGTTTTTGTGGAATCGACGGCGGATTTATCAAGTGTAAAAAACGCTATGCAGAAACTGAAGAAGGAAAGGTTGATATTGGATATGTTGGCGATATTGTTGAGATTGACCCACACATTTTAGACTATATATCAAGCGACCAATATATCCCGGTTGTAGCACCAATCGGCACAGACGAGTCGGGTCAGAGCTATAACATAAACGCTGACACTGTAGCTGCAGCCGTTGCTGCTGCCACCTCTGCTGAGAAGTTCATTCTCTTAACCGACATTGAAGGGGTTAAGGATAAAGACGGAAATATAGTATATGAGGCAAGTGAGAATGAAATTAACGAAATGATTGCTGACGGTACAATCAGCGGCGGAATGATTCCGAAGGTTGAGGGTTGCCTTGAGGCGATTTCGGCAGGTGTTAAGGGTGTCCATATAATAGACGGCAGAATCCCGCACTGCTTGCTTTTGGAAATTTTCACAAAGTCGGGTATCGGTACACTAATTAAGAGCGAAGATTACTAAAGGGGAGATTTAAATATGAAATTTATAACTGATGATTTTATGTTAAAAAATAAGGTGGCAAAGAAGCTTTATCATGGCTATTCAGCGGAGCTTCCAATTATCGACTACCATTGCCACTTAAATCCTGAAATGATTGCAAAGGACTATAAATTCAAAAACGCCTACGATTTATTCTTAGGTGGCGACCATTATAAGTGGCGTCAGATGAGAACCTTCGGGATTGACGAGGAATATATAACCGGTTCTGCTCCCGATTTTGATAAGTTTATGGCTTTTGCAAAGACAATGCCATATTTAATCGGAAATCCGCTTTATCACTGGACACACCTTGAGCTTTTAAGGTATTTTGGCATTGATGAAACACTTAACCCCGACAGTGCAAGAAGTATTTGGGATAAGTGTAACGAGATGCTATCTGACGACTCATTTAGTGCAAAAAATCTAATCCGCCGTTCTAATGTTGAAACTCTCTGCACCACCGATGACCCTGCCGATACATTGGAATTTCATGAGGAACTAAAGGATTTTGAAACGAAAGTTCTGCCAACCTTCCGCCCAGATAAAGCGGTGGAAATTGGTAAGGAAACATTCGTGCCATACATCGAAAAAATCGGAGTAAATAGTTTTTCAGCACTTCTTGACTGGTTAACAGAAAGAATAGAATTCTTCCATAAGATGGGATGTCGTCTTTCTGACCACGCCCTGGAGGCTGTGCCATTTGCCCTGGGTGATGCGGACAAAATTTTTGATAAGAAGATGGCAGGCGGAGAGTTAACCGAGCAGGAAGTGGATATTTTTAAGACCGCAGTGCTTAGCCACTGTGCAAAGGAATATACCCGTCTCGGCTGGACAATGCAACTTCATATCGGAGCACTTCGAAATAATAATAGAAAAATGTATGAGAAGATGGGTGCAGACGTTGGTTTTGACTCAATAAACGACCTATGTATCGCAGAAAAGCTATCTGCATTTTTGGGTGAGCTTGACTTTAATTCATCACTTCCAAAAACTATTTTATATACCTTAAACCCAAAGGATAACTATGTTTTAGGAACAATGCTCGGAAACTTCCAAAAGGGCCCGGTTTCCGGTAAGATTCAGTTCGGCTCGGGCTGGTGGTTTAACGATAACCGTGACGGCATGGAAGCTCAGATGCAAGCTTTTGCAAACCTAAGCCTTTTGGGTAAGTTTGTGGGAATGCTAACCGACTCAAGAAGCTTTGTGTCTTACCCAAGACACGAGTATTTCAGAAGAATACTTTGTAATTTGGTAGGTAAATGGGTTGAAGAGGGCGAATACCCGGATGACGAAAAGTACTTAAAGGAAATTATAGAGGGAATTAGCTATAAAAACGCTAAGGAATATTTTGGATTTTAAGCTATGGAATATATTATAATTATTTTATTGGTTTTGGTTCTTTTGTTGGAGATAATCTCTTTAATTACCAAAAAAAGCGGAAATCTTTCAGAGATTAAGAGGGACATTATAGATGAAAACAGGGGAAATGTTAAGACTTTGGGTGAGTTAATCTCTGCCAACCAAAAGAATGCAGACGAGATGAATTCTAACAAATTAGAGGGCATCAATAAAAGTTTAAAAACTTTAGAGGATACAAATATCAAGCATCTTTTGGAGATGAGGGAAAATATTGAAAAACGCCTTGATGTTATAAGGGACGACAATAACAAAAAGCTTGAAAAGATGCAACAGACCGTTGATGAAAAGCTGCAAAAGACCCTGGAAGAGAAGATGGATAAGTCTTTTAAGCTGGTGAGCGAGAGGCTTGAGCAGGTTTATAAGGGTCTTGGCGAGATGCAGACTGTGGCACAAGGGGTAGGGGACTTGAAAAAAGTTTTATCCAACGTGAAAAGTCGCGGGATTTTAGGCGAGATTCAGCTTGGGGCAATTTTAAAAGAAATTCTCTCACCTGAGCAATATGAGGAGAATATTGCAACAAAGCCGGGGAGTAAAAATGTGGTTGAGTTTGCGGTGAAGATGCCGGTGGAAGACGGTGGATTTATCTATCTTCCAATCGACTCAAAATTCCCAGCAGATGCCTATTCACAACTTCGGGATGCCTATGACGAGGGGGATAGCGAGAAGATAATCGCCGCCCGAAACACCATGATGAGCAGAATGAAGAGTTTTGCAAAAGACATCCGTGATAAGTATGTGGAAGTTCCATATACAACCGAGTTTGGTATTATGTTTTTACCTTTTGAGGGGCTTTATGCCGAGGCGGTAAACTGCGGAATGGTTGAGGTTTTGCAAAGGGAATATAGGATAAATATTGCAGGACCAAGCACCATGGCGGCACTTTTAAACAGTCTTCAAATGGGCTTTAAGACGGTGGCAATCCAGAAACGCTCCATGGAGGTATGGGAAGTGCTTGGTGCGGTAAAATCAGAGTTCGATAAGTTCGAAAAGATTTTAGAAGCGACCCAGCAAAGAATCAATCAGGCAAACACCGAGCTTGATAAATTAGTTGGGGTAAGAACCCGTGCAATCCAAAGAAAACTTCGTGATGTGGAGAAGTTAGACGACGCATCGGCTGATGCGATTTTAGATGATGAAGAATAAACAAAAAAGGATTATTAGGCTATTTGCTAATAATCCTTTTTAATTTAATTTTAACTTTCTTAAAAAAATGCTTGACAATCGGCCAAAAATTTCGCCAAACTCTACTGTCAACCCGTTTTTTTGAATAATCTAAATATTCCTTGTCGTCGGTGGTTATGGTTTTTCCGTTAATCTCCAGCTTAGTCACGATTCCAATAATCTGAAAGTCTTCAATTCCCTTTTCTACCTGCCATTGGTTGTCACCGCAGAAATGATATGAGTCGGGCAGCACCTTTATGACTCTATGGAGAACATACTCGCCGTTTTTACGTTTAAAAAAGGCGATATCGTATTTTTTTAGCCGACCTTCCGGCTTTTTAATAAAAACTGCATCCCGTCCCTGATGTATTAGCGGCTCCATGCTGATACCATTGGGGTGAATCTTAAAAGCCTTCCCCATGTCGAGGGTTTCTAAAATTATATGCTCGATATCTTTAAAATGTACCTGCATTAGAGTGCCTCCTTTACCATTTTTTCGTATGCTACTTTTACTGCATCCTCCGAAATGTCGCACTCTAACTCATAAAAGGGGAGGGTGGAGATAAAGGAATCCAGAAGTTTTAACAAAAGGTCGGTGTTTTCACGGGTTTTAGGGTAGGATACCTGGTCAAAAATTTTGGAGATTATAAAGGCAGAGTTTAATTCGGAAATTATGTTTTCTGTCCCTTGCCTGATAAAACATACCGCCGAAATTTTTGCCTTTTTATCGGCATGTTTGCCTTCCTTTCCCGCCCAGGGGTTCCCGTAGGCGAAAAATCCGTCTGATTCTTTTTTAATAAAGGGTTTATCGCCGTTTATTATGGTAGCACCCGGAATATATTTTTCCCAAAGCCCGGCATGGGTGGATTTTCCGGCACCGCTTTTGCCGGTAAAGATATAGCCTTTACCGTCTTTTTCCACTATGGCTGAGTGGAGGAAAAAGATTCCGTATGGCAAAAGCGCCTCGGTGAGCTTTCGAAATATCACAATCAGCTCGTGGTATTGTGGGGGGTACTCAGGGTACAGAGCAATTTCATTTTCGATATCTTCAGGGGTGGAGGTTATAGTTAAATCGGGAGTTGCATCGGTGACAATATAGTCATGGCAAAATTCCTCGGTTTTTTCATAAAGATTTTCTATCCCGATAACCATATCGCAAATTTTTATTGTAAACAAAAGCCACACCACCTTTTTTAATCTATTATAGATTTTATCATTTTAATAGGGAGTTGTCAATGGAAATAAAAAAAGGAGATGATTATATCTCCTTTCGGGACTTTAAGAAATCCAAAGCTTTTTCCTTGCTTTTAAAGGGTATTGAGATATCTACCGAAAATATACCGTCTTTTTCATTTAAAACCGAAACCAAAGTTCCGTCTTTTGTGCCGTAGACCTGATTAAAATAAGGGGTAGAGCCGTTTTTTGGGCGATAACCCTTTTTCTTTTAAAAATCCATAAATTCCTTTAGTATAAATTCTTCCATTTTAATTCCTCCCAAAATTAAAAAAGTGTGCAACCAATCAAGGCTACACACCGAAAAACGCACAACCCTGATTGCTGCGACACAATTTTCAACCTAATAGATAGTATGAAATAGAGCAGGCGTTTTTACCAAAATAAAATCACACTACCTAAATAGGTTAAATATTAAATTGCGTCGCATATACATTATATCACCAATCGGGAGAAAAAACAATATAAATTTGAAAATATTTTCTGTGTGTGAAAACGGGTGGACGTATAGGTCGTCCCCCTACAATGGAATATGTAGGGGACGGCGTCCTCGACGTTCCAAAAACGGAACGGAAAATTGCGTTCCCTACGAAGAGAATTTATAATTATAACAAAATCGTAGGGGAGGGTTTCCATGCCCTCCCGAAAACACAAAAAAAGACTGAACGAAATCGTTCAGTCTTTTAAAATGCCAATTAGTTAAGTTCAGCAAAGTACTTGATTGTTCTAACCATCTGGCTTGTGTATGAGTTTTCGTTGTCATACCATGAAACAACTTGTACTTCATATAAATCGTCACATATCTTTGATACCATTGTTTGAGTAGCATCGAATAATGAACCGTACTTCATGCCGATAACGTCTGAAGAAACGATAGGATCTGTGTTATAACCGAAGCTTTCTGATTGAGCAGCCTTCATAGCAGCGTTGATGCCGTCAACTGTAACGTCAGCACCCTTAACAACAGCTGTAAGAATAGTTGTTGAACCTGTTGTTACAGGAACTCTTTGTGCAGAACCGATAAGCTTGCCGTTTAGTTCAGGAATAACCAAACCAATAGCCTTAGCAGCACCTGTTGAGTTAGGAACGATGTTTGCAGCACCTGCTCTTGCTCTTCTCATGTCGCCCTTTCTGTGTGGACCGTCAAGAATCATTTGATCCCCTGTGTATGCGTGGATTGTTGACATGATACCTGATTGGATAGGAGCATAGTCATTTAACGCCTTAGCCATAGGAGCTAAGCAGTTTGTTGTACATGATGCTGCTGAGATGATTGTATCGTCAGCTGTCAATGTCTTTTCGTTTACGCTGTAAACGATAGTCTTTAGGTCGTTACCTGCAGGAGCAGAAATAACAACTTTCTTTGCACCGGCATCGATGTGAGCCTGTGACTTGTCTTTTGGGCAGTAGAAACCTGTACATTCTAATACAACGTCAACACCAAGTTCTCCCCAAGGAAGTTCTTTAGCGTCAGCCTTTGCATAGATTGTAAGAACCTTACCGTCAACTGTAAGTGTACCTGCTTCGTCGTCAGCTTCAACTGTGTGAAGGTTTTCGCCGATTTTACCGCAGTAACCACCTTGTGCAGTGTCATACTTTAAAAGACCTGCAAGCATTGAAGGCTTTGTTAAGTCGTTGATAGCAACAACTTCGTAACCTTCAGCACCAAACATTTGTCTGAATGCAAGACGTCCGATACGTCCGAAACCATTAATCGCAACTTTAACTGCCATGATTAATTCCTCCTAAAAAATAATATTATTTTTATAAAAGGCTGTAACTGTTACAAACCTTATCATTCTATATTTTACCTCAAAATCCTTAATTATACAAGAGTAAATGTTAATTTTATAACATTTTTGTATAAATTTTTTAAAAGAGTAGGAAATTATAGGATATATTTAGTAGATTTTGAGAAATATTTAATAAATTTCAAAATATGACATATTATAATAGGAAGAAAGTGTGGATAAAAGCGGTAAATTTTCCTCAAAAAGTGGATATTTGACACATCTGTGAGGATAAAAGGGTATGGTGGTGGAAATTTTGTGAATAATTTTAATAAAAAAACCTTGACATGGGAGTAGCTGTTTTGGTATAATAGTGTACAGTCGGCAGAAATGTGTAAAAGAGGAGGAAGAGGAATGATCCCTGAAGGAGCAAAGGTAAAAACAGGCTTCAAAGAGGTAATAAAGAACATTGAGAAGGGAAATGTCTCAAAGTTATTTATCGCCGAAGATTGTTCTTATTCTATGAAGGAAAAACTGGAAGATACAGCAAAGACCAAGAATCTGGAAGTTTCTTATATGAAAACTATGAAGGAACTGGGTGTGTTTTGCGGAATCGATGTAGGAGCATCCTGTGCTGCCGTTTTAAAAAACTAGGTTATATCACGAAAGTGTTATAATATATATTTTAGAAAAAGAGGAGGTGTAACACGATATGCCAACATTTAATCAATTGGTTAGAAAGGGCAGAGAAACATCTGTAAAGAAGTCAACTGCGCCTGCACTTCAAAAGAGCTTAAACTCATTGAAGAAGAAGGTTAACGACCACAGCTCACCACAAAAAAGAGGTGTATGTACTGCGGT